>CAOKRJ010000020.1 GCA_948471115.1 uncultured Clostridium sp. | reverse complement strand
TGTTTTTGAATTTATACAAAATTATAAATATACGTTGTAGGGGCGATTATTAATCACCCGCCCTTCGAAGAACATGCTTAAGAATATAAGATTTTTAGTAAGGCTTTGCTAGAACGGGCGATTGCTAATCGCCCCTACTTTTCTCTACAATTTTAAATTCACCTAAAAATTTATCCTCCCCACAAACACAAATTTATATATTAAAAGTGCTGTGAATAGTAACAATGTAAGAAATGTGTATAAATTTGTGTAAAAAATAGATATAGACAAATTCCAATTAATATGGTAATATATTACAGAAAATGAGAAGAAAAAGGAATAAGAGATAATGGAGGAATATAAAAAATGTTAGTTTCAACAGGAGTTACAATAAGATTTGGAAAAAGAGTTTTATTTGAAGATGTAAATATTAGATTTGGAAAGGGAAATTGCTATGGAATTATAGGAGCAAATGGAGCAGGGAAATCAACCTTTTTAAAAGTATTATCAGGTGAAATAGAACCTAGTAAAGGAGAAGTTACACATGATAAAACAGAAAGATTATCAGTCTTAAAACAAGACCACTTTGCATTTGAAGACTATAAAGTATTAGATACAGTTATCATGGGAAATGAGCAATTATATAGGATAATGAAGGAAAAAGAAGAAATATATGCAAAACCAGATTTTTCAGAAGAAGATGGAATGAAAGCAGCAAAATTAGAAGAAAAATTTGCAGAACTAGACGGGTGGAATGCAGAATCGGATGCAGCAACATTATTAAATGACTTAGGAATACTTAGTGACTTACACGATAAATATATGAAAGAAATAGAAGCAAAAGACAAAGTAAAAGTATTATTAGCACAAAGTCTATTTGGAAACCCAGATATTTTATTATTAGATGAGCCAACAAACGACTTAGACTTAAAAACAATAAACTGGTTACAAGAATTCCTAATAAATTTTGAAAACACTGTAATAGTAGTATCACATGATAGATACTTTTTAAATAAAGTATGTACACATATTGCAGATGTAGACTTTGGCAAAATAACAGTATATCCAGGAAACTACGATTTTTGGTATGAATCTAGTCAATTAGCATTAAGACAAGCAAAAGATGCAAACAAAAAGAAAGAAGAAAAAATAAAAGAATTGCAAGAATTTATAGCAAGATTTAGTGCAAATGCTTCAAAATCGAAACAAGCAACATCAAGAAAAAAATCACTAGAAAAAATAGAATTAGAAGAAATAAAACCATCTAACAGAAAATATCCATATGTAGACTTTAAACCAGATAGAGAACCAGGAAAAGAGATATTAAAAGTAGAAAACATAACAAAAACAGTAAATGGAGAAAAAATACTAGATAATATATCATTTACAGTAAAAAGTAATGATAAAATAGCATTCTTAGCAGACAATGAATTAGCAAAAACAGTATTATTCCAAATAATCTCTGGAGAAATAGAACCAGACTCAGGTACAATAACTTGGGGAACTACCATATCAAATGCATATTTTCCAAAAGACAACAACTATTTATTTACACAAGATGCAAGTATTACAGATTGGTTAAGACAATACTCAAAGGATCCAGATGAGACATATGTTAGAGGCTTTTTAGGAAGAATGTTATTCTCTGGAGAAGAAGCCTTAAAAAATGTAAAAGTATTATCAGGAGGGGAAAAGGTTAGATGTGTGCTTTCAAAACTAATGTTATCAGGAGCGAATTTCTTAATATTTGATGAACCTACGAACCATTTAGATATGGAAAGTATAACATCAGTAAATGAGGCAATGGTTAAATTCAAAGGAAACATATTATTCACATCACATGATCATCAATTAACTCAAACAGTGGCAAATAGAATAATAGATATAAAAATTGACAAAGTAATAGACAAAGAATGTACATACAATGAATATTTAGAGATAGAATAAAACGAGGTCGCATTTGCGACCTCAAGTTATTGTATAGGGAAAAACAATTATAAATACTTCGGAGAAAATACTCTAAATATAGGAGTGCACTTTGGGCGTCCATGTGAACTAAATCTACATTTGTTTTATATATTATTACACAGGAAATTTATTTCTAATATCCTCAATTTCATCAAAATGATTATGTAATATATCCAAAAATACATCGGCAATATGAGGATCTAGTTGTGTACCCTTACATTTCTCTATTTCTGCTATAACAGTATCTAAAGGTAATGCGTCACGGTAAACTCTATTAGAAGTCATAGCATCAAATGTATCAGAAACACATGTAATTCTTGCAAGAAAAGGAATGTTCTCACCAGAAAGTTTAGAAGGATAACCATTCCCATCATATCTTTCATGATGATGTTCAACAATAGGAATTAAATTCTTAAAGATAATAGAATCAGACAATATATTAGCACCTATTGAAGAATGAGTTTTCATTGTAGAATACTCATCATCAGTTAATTTATTATTCTTAAACAATATATTATCAGGAATGACTGACTTACCAATATCATGGAATAAACCACCAATACGAAGTAAATCTAATTGATTTGAAGGAAGACCAAGGTATTTACCAATCAAAACAGAATAAGCAGATACCCTATCACAATGAGCACGAGTATAAAAATCTTTATTAAAATTTCTAAATTTCTCTACATCTTCATTATTATAAGAATTAAATTCATTAGAACTATTAGAAGCATTAGAATTCAAGTCATATTTGCTTTCCAAATTTGATGGAATAAATTTTTTCATAAAAAGTAATCCTCCTTAAATTACTATACAACATAAGTTACAAAAAAGCAAGGAGTATTTACAAGTTTAGAAAAAATAAAACACAAAGGGTTTGTTTAAATTAACAAAATAAAAGGTGATTTTGTCACCTTTTATTTTTGGAGTTAATTAATCCTCTCATACTTACGAGGATATACAAAAAGACTCTTCTCTTTTTGGGTTAAACGATCGTAGGCAATTACTTTGCTATTTACGAAAGGAAACTCAAATGCAGTTAGTCCATTCTCTGTTAATAAGAGGATATAATCAGGTGAGATAGCAACGAACTGGGAGCTGTCAGTGTATATAATATTTCCATATGCATCCCCATTAACGTTTGCCACAATGTAGATATCACTTACATTGTAGACACAAAGATCTTCGTTTGGGGGTGCAAACCGAAAAACTGAACAGTTTATCTCAGCCATATTGCAGGTTCCCCTTGGCTCTAACTCTAGCTTAAAAGCCTGAGTTTCTGACCGTGATACAGCAGTGATAGTATAATACCAGGCTGTACATACAGCGAAACACATAACAAAAAATAAAATGCCACAAGTAATTTTTTTCTTCATAGTAAACCCTCCATTTTTTGTTTTTTGGATAATTTAATCCAATTAATATAACTATACCAGAAATTCAAACAAAAGTCAATTTATGTAAATGTACATTTGTCGTATTATTGTACTCTACATAAAGAAGGAATTAGGACATATCTGTCGAATAGTATATTAAGAGATAAAAAGAAAGGTGAAAGAAATATAATGTTAAAATATAACAATGAGATAATAGACGAAGTTAGAAACAGTAATAATATTTTAGATGTCGTATCACAATATGTTATATTAAAAAGAAGCGGAAGAAGCTATTCTGGATTATGTCCATTTCACAGAGAAAAATCACCGTCCTTTTATGTTTCTCCAGACAAGCAAATATTTCATTGCTTTGGATGTGGAGAAGGAGGAGATGTTTTAGGCTTTATAAAAAAAATTGAAAACATTAGTTTTAAAGAAGCAGTAGAAACTTTAGCAGAACGAGCAAACATAAAATTACCAATCTTGGTAAACAGTGAAAAAGACGAAAAACTGCAAAACCTAAAAATTAAAGTATATCAAATAAATGAAATAGCATCAGAATTTTATCAAAAAAATTTATTAAATCCAAACTCAAAAATAGCACAAGACTATGTAAAAAAAAGAAAAATGGATATGTATACTTTACAAACTTTTGGAATAGGATTTGCAGGAAACTTTGATGAACTCTACCAAGAACTAAAAAAAAGAGAATTTAATGATGAAGAAATATTAGCATCTAAACTTGTACTTAAATCTGAAAAAACAGGAAAAATGTATGATGCATTTAGAAATAGATTAATGTTTACCATAAGAGACATAAAAGATAGAGTAATTGCTTTTGGAGGAAGAGCATTAGACAATAGCAAACCAAAATACATAAATTCGCCAGATACAGTAGTATATAATAAAGGAAGGCATTTATTTGCAATGAATATAGCGAAGAAATGTGGAGAAAAAACAATAATGCTAGTAGAAGGGTATATGGACACAATATCATTACATCAAAGAGGGGTACATAATGTAGTAGCATCTCTTGGAACTGCGTTAACAGAACACCAAGGAAGACTTTTAAATGGATTTGAAAAAGTAATAATAGGGTATGATTCAGACTCAGCAGGACAAGGAGCTACAGCAAGAAGCTTAGAAATATTACAAACTCTAAGATTCGATATAAGAATATTACAGTTAACAGGAGCAAAAGACCCAGATGAATACATTGTAAAATATGGTTCTAGTCAAATAAAAAAGGCAATGGACAACTCAATATCATTAGTTGAATTTAAAGTAAAAAAATTAAAGGAAAGTTTAGATTTAGATAATGTTAGTGATAAAATAAAATTTTTAAATGAACTTAGTAAAATAATATTACAAGTAGAAAACGACATTGAAAAAGAAATATATATCAATAAATTTTCAGAACAATACAAAGTATCAAAAGAATCTATATATGCACAATTAAATAAATTGCAATATGCTATGAACCAGGGAAATAAAATATTAGAAAAAACAAATGCAATAAAAAGAAATCCTTCTAAAGAAAGACAAGAAAATTTTGAAAAGGAAACTATCAGAGAAAATTTAATAATTTCCATATTATTAAATAATAATAAAGACGAATTTGAAAAAATAAGAAATGTAATAAAAGTAGAAGACTTTAAAAATGAAAAAAATAGAAAAATTGCAGAAATACTGTATGAACAGTTTGAAAAAGGAAATATTAATAATATATTAAACTTATTTGAAGATGAAGAAATTATTAATCATATTACATATATAATGTCTACAGACTTTGAGATTACTGATACTCAAAAAACTAAAAAAGCTATAGAAGATATTTTAAGTAAGTTTGAAATGGAAAAATTGCTTAATAGAAAAAGTCAAGTTTTAAAAAAACTATCAAATAGCAATCTTTCAGATGAGGAATCATTAGAATTGGAGAATGAATTGAAATCAATTAGTATAAGGCTAAAAAAATGAGAGGAAGGAAATAATAATGAGTAAAAAAGAGGAAATAAATAGAGAAGAAACTGAAATAAAAGATAAAGGTTCAAAAGAAAAAGTTGAAGATATACTAGAAAAGGCAAAGAAAAATGGTGGAATGACATATGCAGAGTTAGCATCAGAATTAGAAGATGTTAATCCCGATCAAATAGATAAAGTTTTTGATGCATTTGAAAAAAGTGGAGTAAATTTATTAGATAATGACTTTGACGAAGAACCAGACATTGAAGATTTAAATGATGTAGAAGAAGTAACTATTGAGGAAATGAATAATGTAACAGACTTTGAGGGAATTAGTGTTGATGATCCAGTAAGAATGTATTTAAGAGAAATAGGAAAAATTCCACTTTTGAACTATGAGGAAGAGTTAGAACTATCAAAAAAGATTTTAGATGGAAATGAAGAAGCAAAAAGGAAATTATCAGAATCAAACTTAAGATTAGTTGTAAGTATAGCAAAAAAATACTTAGGACGTGGAATGTTATTCTTAGACTTAATACAAGAGGGAAATATGGGATTAATCAAAGCAGTAGAAAAATTTGATTATACCAAAGGATTCAAATTTAGTACTTATGCAACTTGGTGGATAAGACAAGCAATAACAAGAGCAATAGCAGATCAAGCAAGAACCATAAGAATACCAGTACACATGGTAGAAACAATTAATAAATTAATACGTACATCGAGACATTTATTACAACAATTAGGCAGGGAGCCAATGCCAGAAGAACTAGCAAAAGAATTAGACATGCCAATAGATAAAGTAATGGAAATACAAAAAATAGCACAAGACCCAGTATCACTTGAAACACCAATAGGAGAAGAAGATGACAGTCATTTAGGAGATTTTATCCAAGATGATGATTCACCAGCACCACATGACTCTGCTGCATATACATTATTAAAAGAACAATTAGAAGAAGTTATGAATACGTTAACACAAAGAGAAGCAAAAGTATTAAGGCTAAGATTTGGATTAGATGATGGTAAAGCAAGAACACTAGAAGAAGTAGGGAGAGAATTTGATGTAACAAGAGAAAGAATAAGACAAATAGAAGCAAAAGCATTAAGGAAACTAAGACATCCTAGCAGGAGTAGAAAATTAAAAGATTATATGAATTAAATAAATAGAAAATAATTATTTTTTAACTTATGTTTTAGAAAGGGATGTGATTAAATATGAGTTATGTAGAAGGAAGCAGAGAGGAAGAAACTCCAATAAAAAGCGATGAAAAAATCAAAATAGGAAATCCTATAAAAGAAGTGCAGGAAATGCTTACAGAAGATACAATAGTTGAGACTTATCAAGACATAATAGATAACGACAAAGATGAAGAACGAAAAAATGCATTTAAAGATGCAGAAACAATTATAGAACAATTAGATCCAAAAGAAAAGAAAAAAAGAAAAAAGTCAAAAGAAAAAGAAGAATTTAATAGAAACCTTACTACATTTACTAAGCAAAATCAACCATTAAAAAAAGAAGTACAAGAGACTAAGGATAAACCGAAAGATAAGCAAATGGAACTAGGCGAATAATAAAAATGCTTAAATATATCTGCTGGTTACATACATTCAGAACAAAAGTTACTTTAGCTACTCGGATGCCCAAAGGCACCACTACAACAGCATAATCGATTTTTCCTATATAATAAAAGATTGCCCATTTTTATGAGCAATCTTTTGTTTATATAAATTTATACAAACACTGATATCTCAATACTTGTACGGTTTTTATTTCTTGGTAGCGATGGGGAGATTCGAACTCTCGACACTTCGGGTATGAACTCTTAAAAGTCTTATCTACCAATCATTTGGACTATCTAATAGTATCTATTACACATACCCATTAACTATAAATGTCTAGTTTTATTTGATATTATTCACTGGTTGCATACACGGTTGCATACATTTTTTAGCATACTATTTCTCTTAAATTGTAACTACATTCTATCATAAAACTTTCAATTTCTCAATAAGTTATTTAAAATTCATTTGACAATTTTTAATAATCAGTGTATAATATACATAGAAAATGAGAAACACAGAAATGTGTTGCCACGATAAAATAAGTTAGATAACCATTCGACCGTGTCAAAAGCAGAATGGTTATTTTTTATTGTTTATGTAGTAACCAACAAATGATGCCTAACAAAACAATGTTTATGATAGTTACACCTACTAATCCGTAGAAAAGTAGTTCGACAATTACTAATAATGCTGATTCTATCATATAGCACCACCCCCATATAATCAATCTCATAACTAAAAGTCATGGAGTAGTATGTATATACAAGTTGTCAAAGGTGGCAACACACTCCGCTTATTCTCATTTTCATTATTAATATACACCATAATTTACTAAAAAACAAGCAAACATAGTAAATTTTTACATTTTTTATTTCTTCTGTTTTATCCATGAAGCAAAGATATCCTCTATAAGTACTGAACCAAAAAAGAAAAATTGATTTGCTAACTCTATCGAAAGGCGTTCAAACTCTTGACTATCTTCATCTCGATTATTTCTACTTATAAACATTGCTATTTCATATTTCTCATGTGTTTTTACAATATTATAAAAACTACTAGAAGAAAAATGAACAAATCCACAAACTTTCTTATATAAATCACATATAGGTAATTCCAAATATCTTTCTAATGCCTCACATAAGAATTTATCTGTTAATGTATTGTTATTTCTATCTTTAAATTTATTTATTCTTATATTATTTATAAGAATAGCTTTACAAAATTCATTACTATCCTCAACCATTGTTGTAGAAAATGCCCTCATTACGCAATCCATTTGAATTCTTGTTAGTGTAGCAAGAACAGTAAGATTTCTTTTATTTAATGCAAATAAAAAAGATTCAATCAATTTAATTGATTTATCAATTACAGACATAAAGAATAAGTCTTCAAAATAAAGGTTGTCAATTTTTATAAGATAAGAATTTGCTATTTTATCAAGGCTATTTATTTTATTTTTTAATTCTTTCTCATTTTGTATAAATTGATATTTAACTATGCTCATATTTTTATCCCCACCAATTACTTTTTGTTCAAATTATAACACAAATAAATATAAAATACGAATTTTATGTTGTTTTTTATAATTTCTGTTATGTTCCATAAATTCTTTAAATTTTGAGAATATACAACTATTTTTTTATTAACTCTTATAAAAGAGGAGTACCACTAAACACTTGAAACAAGAGGGTTTTACGTCTTTTTAAAATCAATTTTAAGAGAAGATATTTTGAAAGAGGTATAATTTCATGTCCTCCAACATAAAAATTGCTTACAAACTGATGTCAAGCCTTTAAATTCTATTAGAATGTTTGAATAACTGTGTTACAATGTGATTATAACTTTATTTTAAATAAAAAAAGAAAAGGTGGGGTTACCACCTTTACAATTTACTTAAAATTTTCTTTTTACTTTCGTTAAATTCTTCTTGCGTTATAATCCCTTTTTCCTTTAAATCTGCTAGTTTCTCTAGCTGTTCAATCCCATTTTTAGAATCTTTTATTATTGTATTTTCTTTGTTATTCTTATTATCACTTATAATAGCTTGAACAGTTGCATATACATTATTTGCAAAATGTATTGATTCTCTATATATTGTACTATCTTTACACGTTTTGGTTGTTATTAGTCTTATTGTATATAGTGATTTAGAAATATTTTTTGTAACAATTCTAATTTGTAAATTATTAATTACATTTTTACTTTTTCGTGTATTTGCTCCAACTACTGCACCAACTCCACCTGCTATAACACCACCTACAACTGCACGACCAATACCACCTTTCATAATCGTATTTGAATCTTCTAGTATTTCACATTCTACAAGGTCTGCAAACTTTATAATATCTACTCTTTTTAATGGTTCTATTTCACATAGTGCAATTTGTTTGTTTTGTAAATCAACTCTTAGTTGATTCTTATTTTGACATTCTAGCCTTTTTGATGTCTTAACCCCTTTATTTTGCAATATTTCTTCGATTTTATCTCTACTTTCTTTGATTTTGTCATTTGTATCTTCTGGACTAGCCATAGCAAAGAAAAAATATATTAATATTACTATAATAAATATAATAATTCCATACATGATATTTCCTCCTTTTACTTATTTTTTATATCTTACAATTCTTTTGTAGTCTTTTTCTGTTATGCTTCCTCTAATTATTTAAATTCTCCATATTCCCCCTTTAAAATGATTTTTTATATTGAAAAACTTAATAACTTATTTATCTCCAACATCACATACTCTTTCGCTGTAAACCAATCTTCCTTAGATAGACAAGCATTGATTCTATATAATATTTCTAACATTTTCTGATTATCCATTTTCCAGTTCCTTTTTTACAATTTTCTACATTATATCGCATAAATGAGGTATTTGTAAATATCTTATCTAAATACTATCTATATTGTAAAATAATTTTGGAGGTATTCATTATGCTTATTTTTAATATAGAACATTTATTAAAACGCCAAAACAAGAGTAAATACTGGCTATGTAAACAAATGAACATTACAAATAGGAATCTAAATCGTATTATTAGAAATGAAACGAATTCCATTTCTTTTAAGTACATTCAAGATTTATGCAAATATTTACAATGTACTCCTGATGAATTATTTACTATACTAGAAGATAAAGAAGCTTAATAATTTCTAATATAGATTTTATTAATTTCTTTATCTATTTTTTTCTCTATCCTTTTGGTTTTTATAGATTCTTCGCCATATTCTTTATAACACTTTGAATATTTTTCTAACATTTTCTTTATTTTTTTGTCTGTTATTATTTCTAAATATGTAATGTATAGATTTACTGTATCTTTTGCATTTTTCCAATTTTCATAAGTTAGTTTTGAATTAATATTTTCAAGCATTTCAAGTGCTACACGTTTTTTCATATCCTAAAACCTCTTTAAAATATTATACAAAGAAAAAAGGACTTTTTCAATATATTTGGTTTAATTTTTGGTTTATTTGCTAAACTATACATATTATACACCAAAATATAAAATATTAATAAAACTAAAAATAGTGTAAAAGGTGGTGCATAATATGGCTTTTAAAATTCCAAAGGGTATAAATAAGGTTTCATTTTCAATAAGAGTTGATGAGAATGATTTTAATATAATTGATAAATTGTCTAAGAAAAACAAAAAATCATATAATTATATTGTTAATTGTATGATTAAGTTTGCTATTGAAAATATGGATATGCAAGATATAAAAAATATAGAGAACTAATTTTCTGCATAGAAAACTGATTGTGCTAGTGGCGATATATTATAATTGATTTTTACCAATAACTTAAAATACGCCCTATATAAAAACTAGCTTGTAAAAAAGCTAGTTCTTAAAATTATTTTATTTGTTGTTTTTCATATTGTTTGACTATCGAATAAAATGTAGTCCTTTTTAATATGCAATGTTCCATAGTTTTTTTAGCTGTTTGCTGTCCTAATTTCCATTTGTTGTATTCTTCTTCAAAATTGGTTGGTATGTTTATTCTTTTTTTGCCACCTTTGTATTTTCCTTGTTTTTTTGCTATTTCAATTCCGTTGTTTTTGTCGTTCTTTTATATTAGTTCTTTCATTTTCTGCACAAAATGATAATACTTGTAAAATTAAATCACTTATAAATGTTCCTAGTAAACTTTTATGCAATGTTGTATCAAGTAGGGGCATATCCAATACTTTTATGTCTGTAAACTGTGTTAATTCTTGCCATTCTCTTTGAATTTCTTTATAGTTCCTTCCGTAAACGGTCAATACTCTTTACCACTAGCAAGTTGTTTTTAGTTCTTTTCAATATCTGTTTTAATAATTGGTATTGTTCTCTGTCAAAATCTTTTCCGCTTTTCTTATCAATAAATATATTTCGTTCTTCTATTCCATAATCTAGTAATGCTTTTATTTGTCTTGCCTCGTTTTGGTCTTTCGCTGATATTCTTCCGTATCCATATTCGTTTTTTATTTCTTCCATTTTTTCCTCCAATCTGTTCATTTTATAGGGTAACCCTGTACAAATATATTTGTTTTCTAAGTTTTGAACTTTGTTTGAACACTTTTTTAATATTTTTTAATATTCGTGTGTTGTATACCCTAAATGAACGCTATTTTTTGCCACCAAATAACCACCATTTTAATATCAATAGTAAAATATAAAATAATATTAATTTCATTTTTTCGTTCCTTTCCTTTTTATCTTCTGTATTTTCTAACCGTCATAAATTTTAAAATGTCGCTGTTTACTCTGTAATATCTTTCTATTTCTAAAATCTCTTGTTCTGTTGCTCTTATTTCTAATACTACAAAATAACCTGTATTATTTTTTCCTACTGCATACGCCAGTTTTCTTTTTCCTTTTTCGTCTAGCTTTTTTATTTCTAGTGGTTCTATATGTTCTTTGATTTTTTCTAGTGCTGTTTTATATTGTTTTTCTGTAAATTCTCCATTTAATACGATTACATTTTCATAAATTCGTTTATCATTCATTTTTCAAAATCTCCTTTTATATACAATATTTTAAATCTTCATTATTTAATTCATAACTTTTTAACTTGCTAAAATAGTGCTTGTCCTTATTTATAACATTTTCTGTGAATATGTTTATTTTTTCTAATATCTGCGAATTTTCTGTAATTTCATATTCTTTTTTCATTTGTATATATTTTAATATGTTATTTTTTGTAACTCTTTTCACTCTTAAATCCCTCGTTTCCGTTTATTTTTTTACATACAACTAGCAAAATCATTTTCACCAATTATAAGGTGGTCTAAAAATTCAACTTGTAGCATTTCTGCATTTTCCTTAATATCATTAGTAATTAAAATATCATTTGTGCTAGGTGTAGGGTCTCCACTAGGATGATTGTGAATTATTACAAATTTCGGCGAACTACTTAATAGAACCGTTTTAAAAATCTCGCACATAGACAAATTACAAAAATTCGTTCCACCTCGTGCTATTTCACTAAAACTTACTACTTGATTTTTATTATTTAATGTCAATAAATATATTACTTCTTGCGTTTCATTCTGTATTTTTAATATTTCACGAATAAATTTTACTAAATCAACTGTTCCTTTGATTTTTTCGTTATATTCAAATTCCTGCTCCCTTATTAACTGTAGTTTTTGTCTTGATATTATCATTTTTTATTTCTCCTTTTCCTTTTAAGATGGGGTATGTATTAATGCCCCCATCTTTAACAATATAATTTTTCAAGTTCTTTTTTTGTTCCAATTTTAAAACCATTCTGTGCCAAAAATTCTTTAATATGTTTTGTTGTTGTTACTGAATACCACCCAAAAACTTTAGCTTGTCCGTTTTTGATTTCTGCAACTGTTGTTGTATAGCTGATTAATTTTTTACTGTTGCCAGTTTGTAAAACTCTAGCTTTGCCATAAAATGACTTTTGATTGCAATAAATTGGTTGTAACTCCATAAAAAATACACCTCCAATTCAAAAATATTTTTTTCTTACAAAATACCTTGAGTTTTTGGTGCAAAAATGTTACACTATAATATAGGAAATGTCATTCAAGATATTTCATGGGTATCTCATAACGTAATTGATTTGGCGATTGATACGTTATGAGGTTTTTTTGTTCTTTTTTTGAACTATAATAATGATAGCACACCTCGAGAGGAAGAAGCAATACTTTTTTATAAAATTTTTCAAAAATATTTTTCTTGTATTCTTAGAGTGTCAACGGTTATATTGATTTTGTATTTACTTAAAATCATGCAAACGCCGTTTTGCTTTTCGTTCTATTTATTGGGTTATTATGCCGACCCACGTTTCTATTTTTGAACTCTCAAAACACAATTAAAATAAGAAAGCTAACGTGCTATTTTACAATATAACAATATATAATAGCATTAATATATCATACTGCATAATATATCAATTCAAAATAACAACAACAGATTTTGAATGTAGCTGAACGTTATAATTTTTGAAAATATTATTTTAGACTTGCAATCAGTTATACTTTCAAACGCTCTAGGATTCGTTTTAAACCGTTTTTATATATTGTTGTATTTTTCCTTATATTGATAAAATCTTCGTGGCTCTAAGACTAGACGATTTTAATTGTATGATTATTTGAAAATATCATGATAATAAAATTTGGAAAAGTGGGGATTTAAAAGTAGACAAAAAATCTACAGTAATAATAGGAATATGAAATTTGAAAAATTAGTAGTAGAAGAATATTGTATGTATGAAAAATGGACTATGTTAAATATGGTATAAAGAGAACTATGAGAAACACTTATATAAGAGCTTTAAAAACAATTAGAGAAACAGAAGAGTCTAGCGAGTGCCTGGGCACTCAAGTACCCCCCCTAAATGAAATAGGAGTTCGTAAATTATCAACTGTTGCTACATTACCAACAGAAAAAAGAAATCAACTTATTGAAAATGCCCCACTTAATAAAACAACTATCATATAAAACTTAAAACAGATATACAAAACATTCAAAAATCAATTAATAATGATAAACATTATAACTAGAGATAACAACATACAAAAAACAAGATACACTATACAAAAACAATTCATTAATACAAATTGATACAATTAGATAAACACCAACTATAAATTACTTTTGCTTTTTCAATTTCCAATCTAACATATAAAATTTATAACATATACACTTAACAAAATCTTTACAATCCTATTTCATTATACTTTGCGACATTCTACTTTATAAAAAATGTATATATTAAATCTGGGTTTAATATATTTTAGTGTATAACTTTACATTTCTAAAATTACACAAATACAAAACAAAACTGAACTACTATAAATCAAATAATCATATTTTAAAATTTCCCACTTTTCCCACTTTTTTCCCACCTTGAAAAATGGCTCTAATAAAGGAATTATAAAGTTCAAAAATTAAAAAATATGAAAATTCAAAAAATCAAAATTCTAAAATTTGAAAATACAAGGATTTAAAAATTTGATTTTTCAAAATGGAGTAGGGCTATTGATAAATTTATTACCTAGCCCCTTGTTTTATTATTCTGTTACTCCTATTTTTAATAATTCATTTTGTAGAATATCAATATCTATATGGCAAATTTTAATGTAATAAATATATATGAATGAGTCTTGTATCTTTTCAATATTCTTCTTTACATTTTTTGTAAAGTCGATTCTTAATAATCGTGGAATAATAGTGTAATGCCATTTAATAAGTCCATATCCCATTTTTTCATTTATACATTCCACAAATAAATCAAATTTTTCTGTTGGATAATATGTAAATAATTCGTCGTCTGCCAATGGTACTTGAAATCTGTTAAATTGTAGCATTTGATTTACTTTTTGCCCTGTTATTGTTTTCTCTGCTCCAAACAATTCTGTAAGTACATAACCTATATCACTAACTTTCAAATATTCTTCTCCATCTTCTAATTCAATAATCCTGCGGATATAATCTAATAACTTTGTTTCTTGCTCCATAATAACCCCCATAAATTCTTTATTTGATTTAATTACAACTACATTCTTTGACAGATAGTTCATTGCATGAACTTCTTATAGCTTATCGCTGTCGCTCTAATCTAAATTGGATTTGTTTACTTTTCTCTTTACCTTTAATAGATAAAGGTAAACTTTTAGAAAATTAGAAAAAACCGAATAGAGTGTATTACGACAGTAATTCACGATTAAACACACTGCGTAGCTTTGTGTTGGCAAAGAATGTAGCTGTAAAATTAGTTAGTTAAAATAAAAATATTGTCCTTTTTCTGTAATCTTGTTATCTTCCATAAAACCTAAAAATTTTGTATTTTTTAATATCTTATTAGAAAAAATAGAACGACCACTTGACTTGCTGTAATCAATGCCTATATACTGTCCTACTGCTGATTTTCTATATTTTTTTGGTACAATATTGTTATTTTTATCTTTTGTTATTATTTCTTGCGGTATATCTCCACTTATTATTTCTTTAAATAACTTAATAGCTTTATTTACATACGTTTCTTTTTGCTCTGTTTGTTCTTTTGGTTGTTCTATTGTTAAATTTTTAGGAACTTTCTTATAAATAAAAGCATATTCTTCCGTGTTGTATTCTGAGTTTAATGTGATTTTACAGTTAGGTAACATAGCTGTAACCATGTCAAATATTGATTTATCCTTTGTTATAAATACTACTTTTGTGTTCCTTGTCATATCTCTATTAACTCTCTTTATAGCCTGATATATCTCATTTGCAACGTATTTTTTTCTGTAAAGTTCAAAATCAATATTCCTTAGTTCATAATTTGTTCCAGTCATTCCTCCAGTCCAGTCTGTAGCTTCACACCACCAATAATTGTCTGCAACTCTTTTATCTTTATCGCAATAGCAGTTTTGTGAAAAATACATATATTCTAAAACGTTGTCAATATCGGGCAAGTATGGAGTATATGCAATAATGATATTTTTCATATCTTTATAGTCATTGTTACTCCTTAAATTAGCATAATAGCTTGAATGATAGCCATAATATTGCTTGTTTGCATTTTCCATTCTGTCTACAATTAATGTTTCGTCTTTTCCCAAATTATCTGCAATTTTTTTTACTATATCAAAATAGTTTGTATAATTACTTTGTCCACTTTGACTTGAATTGTTATCAATTTTAATTATTTTCCAGTTTTCGTAATTGAGTACGCTTTTATAAGAATCAATTACAAATAATTTATTCTTTAGACTATATACACCATTTAAACTTGCTGACGCGTCTAAAATTATGTTGTTATTTAAAGTCCAGTATTCAATTGTCCTATCTACTGTATATAATTTGTGTTGCCAAAATAGGCAAGTTCCATTATAGAAATGGAATATATCGTCTATCTGTTCACATAGTTTATTTTTCGTGTTACCAAATAAAGATAAAAAAATGTCGTCTAAGTTTTCTCGTATCATGCTTTTTAACTTATTACATTTCTTTCTTATTTCTGAAGCATTGCTATTTGCATTGAAAAATTTTCTTGCTGTTTCATTATTTTGTAAACATTCTTCAATTTCCGAAATAATTTCATTAAATAATTCTAGTAAGTATCTATCTTGTAATTGATGCCTTATAAGAACAATATCATTCTGTGATATTTGCTTTTTTTCGCATAAAGAAACCCATTCGTCCAATATTAACAGTTCTCTGTTGTCTGTAAACTTTTTTCTTAATGCTTTGTTTCTAGCTAAAATTTTATATTGCTCTTGTGTAATAATGACAATTGGATATTTTGCTAATTTCTGTTGCATGTCAATATCTCCGTTTATTGTTTCACTATTTAAAGCAAACGCCACGTCTTCCTGAAATGCCGAATTAATTTCTTGTGCGATTTTCTTTCCGTCTTTAATCAATTTTGTAACATATAACATTCCTTTTTGCCAAGCATTAGCATATTTCCATATTATCGCCATTTCTGCTGTAAATGATTTTCCTGTTCCGCATTCAAGTGGAGATACACAAAATATATTTCTATTTTTACTCAAAAAGTAAGGAGAATCTTCGCAAATTTCAATTTCATTTTGCCCATTTACAATTTTTTCTCTTAGTTTTTGCTTGTACTCTGATAATGCTTTCATATCACAATTAGCAATATTGTGAGTTGGCTGTGAAAATACATACTCCAATCCTTCAAAATCGTTTTTTATGCGTTTCATTTGCAAGATTCCCCCTTTTTTCTATCATTCTGCCTTATTTGTAATAACAAACATAGACTGTAATGTCTTTAGTCCTTTAGTTGTAAGAAAAATCTCCATTATAACATTTACAATTTTTCTATCTTGTGAGAAAACAGGTTTGTAGATAGCACATACATTTTCATTTAATAAAACTTTTTTTGAGTCAATTAAACGAACTTGTAGTAATTTCAATATATCTGTTTGTTTTATGCCTAAGATTTTACTTGCACTTTTTAATTTTACAGTAGGGTCTTTCATTCCTGTAAAATTAATCATTTCTTCTACTTCTTGATTTGAAATTCTATCTCTTGATTTTCTTTTTTTTGCGTTAAAACTAAGTGTATAATCTATAACTTCAACTTCTTCCCAAATTTGCTTTTTGTAATTTTCAAGTAATTTTGGTGTATTAATTTCGTCTGAAACTACACTACTATTTTCAATCGAAAATCCTCTATATTCTTTGTCGTCCCAATATACTTCTTCGATTTGTTTCGTAATATTTTGCATAGTTTCTTTGAAATTAATTTCTTTTTTTGTTTCTACAATGTCCATATTTTCATTGTTTCCTTTTTCTTCATTTACTGTTACATTTAACAGTTCATTTTCTCTTACTTCTTTCATATAAAATTCATTCCTTTCTTTTTCTTATTTTTTTGGTACAACTGTTGAAATTGAGAATATTTTTTTTGTTATGTTTCTGTCTTCTGCTGGTATTCTCCACGTTCCACCTACAATTCTGCCTTTTTCTGTTGCAATTTCTATTGGTTCTCCTAAGTCCTTGCACCACTTGTCATAAACGGATTTTTTACTTGTGAAAGCTGAAATAGTTTTAGAAAAATAATCTACATTTATAGTTGTTTCTTGTTCTTCTAAACTTACAGTCTTAATTTTCTTTTTAGCCATATCTTACACCTCTTTCTTTTTATTTTTCTATTCAATTTTCAAAGTGCTTTTATATGCTGTAAGTATCTTTCTAAAAAACAAGATACATAATAATCTCTTTTTAAAATAGAACGCCGTCGTTCTCTGCCAACACTTTTAGCAATTTGTTTTGTTCTATCTGCCAATGCCCAATCTTGCATCCAAACTTTTTTAAAAATGCTGTTGCTTTGTTTACATTAACCTTAAATGTTTTGCTAATTTTTTTAGCGTCATACATTACAACACCATTTTCTTGTTCGGTCTGAATGCTCTCTTTTTCTGCGTTTTCTTGCATAAAATACACCTCCATTTCTGTTTTTCCGAAATGTGACTTTCGGTATCGTGATATTATTATTATACAGAGGTATTTTTAAAAAGTCAATACCGAAAGACACATTTTTAAAAAAAGTATTGACTTGTGACTTTCGGTATTGTATAATAGGTGCATAGGAGGTGGAAAAATGGAAAATCAAATAGGCGAAATTATTGAAAAACATAGAAAAAGTCAAGGTTGGTCTAGGAAATATCTTGCTGAGAAATTAGGAGTTCATGTTAGTATGATTTCGTTTTATGAACGAGGAGTAAAAATTCCCTCTGATAAAAAGAAATTAATATTGTGCGATTTGTTTAATATTTCATTGCAAGAATTAATTGGAGAATCCCCTGACATAAAATTAAAAAAAGATATAAAACAACTATTATTTGACATGGACTTGAACAAGAACGAATTACAATTTATTATAGATAGAATAAAAGAGTTTTATTGTAATAAAGGGAATTATGACATTTTCAAGGATTTTCATATATCTAATGCAACTATTGATATTTCAAAAGTGGAAAATTCAATAATGAAAATTGAAAGTTTGCTTTTTAATTTCTTTAAAGAAGAGATTTACCAAAAGAAAAATAAGAATAAAGTCATTACAATGGCTGAAATTTCTAAGTACATACAAGAAAACTTTTCAAATGCACTAAATGGAATTATTAATAGTTTAAATGAAAATGAGATATTGCATGAACTATTTATTAGCATATATGAAGAACTAACAGAAAGTAACTCAAATGAAATTAATACTGATTTATTTGCTAATGTAAATATAAAAGGATATACAACTATACCTAAAGAATACACTAATAAGAATACTGAATTATTTGGGTTACTTATTACAGAACAGAGTAACATGGATAGATACAAATATAATGACGTAGTAATTTTTCAAAAATATAATAATTATAGTTATAATACGGACATTCTTGTTTCTATGAACGGAAAGTTAAAAATTGTGCAAATAAGCAAAATGGAAGATAAACCTAAAACTAAAATATTAATTTATACACAAAAAGAAAATTTTGATATTTACACAGAAAAAGAACTAAAAGAAATGAATTTTAAAATATTAGGCTTTCCAATAGAAATAAAAATAAATTATTTTAATAGAAAACATGATATTTAACAGATTATCTGTTTTATATAAAAAAGCGGACAATGTAACTGTCGCCAAACAAACTTACATTGCCCAAAGGGTAACCACTCATAAGGAATGATTACATTTTTATTATACATCAACAAACAAAATTCCTCAAGTGGTATTACCAAAATATATATTTTAAAGGAGGAATTTTTATTATGGGAAAACGTGCAAATGGAGAAGGAACTATTTACAAAACTACTTACAAAACAAAAACAGGAAAGGAAAAAACACGTTGGGTCGGTCAATATTTTGACAAGGCTGGAAAAAGAAATAATGTTACAGGAAAAACTGAACAAGAAGTAAAAGACAAAATGGAGATAGTAAAAGAACAGCTAAGAAACGGAACTTATGTTACTGAAAATATAACTTTGGGAAATTGGCTGAAACAATGGTTTTATGATTTTATTATAGGTTCGGATTTAAAACCTACAACAATACAAGGTTATGAAAGTATAATAAGATTACATTTTCTACCTGACAAAATTTCAAAGATTCGACTTGTCGATTTCTCGCCTGAAGATTTACAAGACTTTTACAACAGAAAACAACAGCCAACAAAGATTATTCTAAAAAGTGGAAAAGAAACAATAAAGAAAGGTTTAGCCCCTAAATATATAGCAAACATACACGCAATGTTACACCAAGCCTTAAATATGGCAATAGTAAAACATTATGCGTATGCAAATGTATGTGAACAAATAAAATCTCCTAATGTTCCAAAAAAGAAAATTCAAACATTTTCGGTTGAAGAACTTAATAAAATTATAGAAAATGCAAAGAAAATGGAAAACGGAGAAATAATTTTGTTAGACATATCAACAGGTATGAGAGTACGGAGAAATATTGGCTTTAAAGTGGAAAAATATAGACTTAGAAACAGGCGAATTAATAGTAGAAAAAACTATAAATAGAGTAAAAAAGATAGATAAAAATTATAGTTTTGAAAAAGCTATGACAAATACTAAACATGAAAAGCTAACTGTTAGTGAAACATCTGTAAAAACCGATAATTCGGAAAGGGAAACATACTTAGACGGCTTTTTATTAGAGAAATTACGAGAAAGAAAGAAAAACACTATTTATAACAATGACAATGATTTTATATTTTGTGACGAACTAGGACATTATATACCCTATGAAAACTTGCGTAGAAATTACAAGCAAATATTAGAAAATGCAAATGTAAAATATAGAAAGCCACATACTCTAAGACACACTTTTGGAACAATGGGAGTAAAAAACAAAGTAGATTATAAGACTATGGCTCGATTAATGGGTCATAGTGGAGTACAAGTCTTTATGGATTTATATGTACACCCTGATAAAGAAATGAAAAAAGAAGGACTAAATGCCATAACTGGTAACTTAGCAATATAAAATTAAAATAAGAACTTTAATTTTTTTTAGAGTTCTTATTTTTTTGCAACAAAACAAATTCCGTTGCATACATTTTGCATACATTCATAAAAAAATTACCCATTTTTATGGGCAATTCTTTTTTTTATAAAGTTTGTACAAATACTGATATTCCAATACTCGTACAATTTTAGTTCATTGGTAGCGATGGGGAGATTCGAACTCTCGACACTTCGGGTATGAACCGAATGCTCTAGCCAACTGAGCTACATCGCCATAAATCACTTTAATAGTATATCTGTTTTTTTATAATTTGTCAATATTTTTTTATTATTATTGGCTACAAAATTAGCAAAAAGCCATTAACAACAAAAAAATTATAAAGAGTTACTTTTTTTCAGAAGGAATTATAATATTTTTTTTATTATCAAAATCTTCAGTTTTTTTATTTATATTGACATGACTATATACAGGGGAAATCTGTAAAGAACCATCTCCTGAAACAATCTCGAAATTTTTTTCATCAATATCATCTTGCATAAAAACCTCCATTTGAGCAATTATTACTCTAAATAAATATTAAATATAAAACAAAATATATTAAACTAATTTTATGTTACCATAAGTAAGAGAAAAAAGCAAGTAAAAAGGTAAAAATTAATTGAAAAAATATTAATATTATGGTATCATGTAAAAAAATTAAGAAATAAACAACAAAGAAGGTGAGAAAGTGAAACAAGAGAAATCATGCGGAGCAATAATACTAAAACATGACTGTAAACAACTGCAAGTATTACTATTAAAACACAAAGCAGGACATTGGGCATTTGCGAAGGGACATGTTGAGGGAGGTGAAACAGAAGAACAAACGGCATTAAGAGAAATAAAAGAAGAAACTAATCTAAATGTTCAACTAGATACAAATTTTAGAGCAACTGTAAAATATTCTCCTATGGAAGATGTAGAAAAGGAAGTAGTTTACTTTATAGCATATAAACTCGAAGGAAATGAAACTCCACAATTAGAAGAAATATCTCAGATAAAATGGTTAAATATAGAAGAGTCAATAAACACGGTAACATATGAACAAGACAAAGAAATTTTACAAAAAGTAGAAAAATATATAAAAGAAGGGAAAGATAGAATATGGAAAGAAAAAGAGGATTTGAAATAGCAAAAGGATTTGAAAACCAAAATATTAATTTGCCAATTAGAAAAACTAAGTATTCAGCAGGATATGATATAGAAGCAGCAGAAGATTGCGTAATACCACCATTTAAAAGAGGAGACAAACCATTTTTGGTAAAAACAGGGCTAAAAGCATATATGCAAAAAGATGAATATTTAAAACTTTGCAACAGGAGTTCTAATCCTGGAAAGAGAGGTTTAATTTTATCAAATAGTATAGGAGTTGTAGATGCAGACTATTATGGAAATCCAGATAATGATGGACATATTATGTTCGCATTTTACAATATAAAAGATGAAAATACAATAGTAAAAAAAGGAGACTGTATAGGACAAGCAATATTTGAAAGATTTCTTATAACAGATGATGATATAGCAGAAGGAAAAAGAAAAGGTGGATTTGGTTCAACAAATGAGTAAATACTTTATAAGAAATGTTGATAAATAATAAAATCTATGATAATATAAATAAAAAACAATAAAGGATAATTATGGAAAATTATTATGAAATATTAGAAGTAAGCTCTAAAGCTTCAGAGGAGATAATATATAAAGCATATAAAACTTTAGCCAAGAAGTACCATCCAGATGCTAATCCTGTAGACAAAAAACAATGGGCTGAAGAAAAATTTAAGAAATTAAATGAAGCATATGAAGTTATTTCTAACAAAGAAAAAAGAGAAGAATATGATAGAGAGCTAAAGAGAAGAGAACAACAGAATCTAATACGAAACGAAGACTTAAAAATCAAATATGAAAAATTATATGAACAAAATCAAATATTAAAAAATGAGCTGGCAAATTTAACATCAAATTCTTCAAATAATGCAAATATCATAAATAATAATAAAGAAACAATGTATAATAATATGCAAAATCAAATAAACCAGAAAATTACACAATCAGTCAATAAGGCATATAATGATGCATATATACAAAGAATGAGAGATTATGGATATAGGATTTATCATAAAAAAACTCTAAAAGAGAGAATAAGAGATTTAATAAGTATTGTAATTACTATAACAGTTGTAATAATAATAATGATTATTTTATGGCAGATTCCAGCCGTTAGGAATTATATAGAAAACAACAAAATTTTTCAGGCATTTAAGAATTCATTTTTTAAATAATAAATATAGACTACCAAAATACCAATAAAGAAAATATGACTAGAATATTATTTTCCGTAAGAAAAGTGACAAAATGTTACAAAGAAGAAATAAAAATTTAACAAACAATAAAAAAAATATAAAAGAAAAAGATCTGTAGTGAAAGCGGATTTTTTTCTTTTGTAAGGCAAAGAATAGCTATTTACAAACTATACAAAGCAAAATATAATAAGATAATAAAAGAGAATACAAATAAAAAAGTATATATATTAGTATAAAATAAAAATTCAATAAAAAATAAGAAGAGAGGAATAAAAAATGAGTCCAATGTGGAAAGTAAAGAGCAAAAACCTTGAAACCATTGGTACTGTAACACACACACACACACACACAAGTACGATTAGAAGATATAAAAAACTTGTGTCGATACAAAATACTAAAAACTCTAATAAAAACCAAAACTGTACCAAGAAATACACATTTAGTTATTACAATTATGTCAATTTATTTAATGTAAAATTATATAGAAAGACAAAAACAACAATTAATGTAGAATGAGAAAAGGGGAAACAATATGGTTAAAAAGAAGAGTTTTAAGTATATAAGTTTAATAATTTTAGCAATTATAATTATTGCAATATTAGTAATTAATGTAAGAAAAACAGAAGTATATGCGGCAAAAATACAAGTTGATGATTTAACATATACATATACAGAGTCATATTCATCAAAAAACTTAGTTATTACTGGCTCAGGGAAAGTAACTAAAAATTGGCAAAGCAATGAGATTTTAGGGAGTTATAAAGAAATAATAACATACGTAGGAATAAGTAGTTCTGTAACAGATATAGAAGAATCTGCATTTGAAGGATGTACAGCATTAAAACAAGTAAAATTTAACAACGGAATTAAAATGATAGGAAATAATGCATTTAAAGGATGTACATCGTTAACAGCGATAAATTCTAGCTGGGATTATGAAGATTATAATTATAATTTACCAAAGTCAGTTACAGAAATAGGGCAAAGTGCGTTTGAAAATTGTACTTCTTTACAAACAATTACAATAAATAGTTCACCGACAATAGGGACAGATGCTTTTAGTAATTGTAGTCCAACATTAGTAGTGAAAATAACATCTGCACAAGCAACAACATATCCAATTTCTCAAGATGGAATATATAAAATAGAAGTACATGGAGGAAAGGGTGGAGATGTTTCTGTGACAGATGGTTATACTACAAGAGAAGGTACAGGAGCCAAAGGAGGTAAATCTATAGGATATATACAATTAAGCAAAAATAACAAATTGACTACAGAGATTTATAAAGGAGGAAATGAAGCGAGCATAAAGCAGAACGGAGTGACTTCAGAAAGTGGTTACGGAGGGAATGGAATAGGAATAAAGTTAGGTGAAAGTACAGTGCCATTACTCGCAGCGGGAGGCGGAGGCGGTGCTGGAGGCATAAGGGTGTGCCCGAAATTAAGTCATTTTCATGGTAATGCTATAAGTAAAAAAGAGCATAAAGCTGCGGCTGGTTGGAATAAGTGTGAGGGTATGGACGGAAAGGCAGTAACATATGAATTTAAGGAAGTAGGTTGCGGAAGCGGAAATGCAGCTATCACTAGCGGAGGAGGAGGAGGAGGATACCCTAAGGGTGGGGTATCAGAGCAGACAACGATGGATGGACCACGGGTATTCAGGTTCGTGTTACGTTTCAGATTCGGTATTTGGAAGTGAAGATTTAACTGGTAAAGGTACAATACAATATGGAAAAAGTGATTATGATGCTGAAATAATAGTAATAACTAGAATGAGTGATTCACTAGTACCAAAAAATACACTAACAGTAAATCCAAATGGAGGGACATGGAATTCATCAACAGAACATCAGACATTTAGTTTAGATGAAGGAGGAACAAAAGAAATAGCGGTACCAATCAGAACAGGATATGTATTTAATGGTTGGATAAAAACAGGAGCAGGAAGCAGTTTATCATCAACATCAACAACAGAAAAAGTAACA
>CAOKRJ010000019.1 GCA_948471115.1 uncultured Clostridium sp. | reverse complement strand
TTTTTCTTTTTATTGATATAACTGTATTATCTGGATTTGTAACTGCTTGACGTTTTGCAATTTGTCCTACTAATCTTTCTCCATTTTTTGAAAAAGCTACTATTGAAGGTGTAGTTCTATCTCCTTCTGCATTTGGTATTACTACTGGTTCTCCTCCTTCCATAACTGCTACACATGAATTTGTTGTACCTAAGTCGATTCCTATAATTTTTCCCATTTTAATTCCTCCTAAAAAACTTTTTATTTTATATATTCTTTTGTGAAATTTATATATAACGAATTTTAATAATTTCTAAGCAATATAATCGCAAAGAAATTTTAATAATTCTCATATTTATACAGTATGGAGCTTTTCTTCCACTGGAAAAAAGTCCTAATGCATAAATAAAAATTAATAACATTATTGATTGACTACAACCATCGCATGCCTAATTACCTTCTCTCCCATTTTATATCCTTTTCTAAATTCTTCTACAATTTCTTGACTTTCCTTTGTATCATCTTGAATACTACTCACTGCCTCATGTAAAATTGGATTAAATATTTCTCCTTCTGTCTTTATTTCCTCTAATCCAAAAGACTTTAATACGTCTTTAAACTGTTTTGCAACTAATTCCATTCCTTGTTTATATCCATCATCTCCTGTATTAGTATTTATTGCTTTTTCCAAATTATCCATTACTGGTAAAAAAGCTATCATAATATCTGCAACTAATGAATTATATAATTGTTCTCTTTCTTTTGATGCTCTTTTTTTATAATTATCAAACTCTGCCATTAAACGTTTTAATCTATCTGTTGTATTGCCTAAATCTTCTTGTAATTTTTGAACATCAACTTCTGTGTCTATATTTTCTACATCTTCTTCAGCAACATTTTCTTCTATTTCATCATTAATCATTTTTTCTCCATTACTCATTTTTAATTTCCTTCCTTTCCCTTAGTATCTTCATTGTCATTTAAAATTTTATTTATATATTTCATTACTGAAATAACCTTTGAATAATTCATCCTTTTAGGTCCTATTATTCCTATTGTTCCCATATCTTTATTTCCTACTGAGTGTTTAAATGTTATTACACTAAAGTCCTTTAACTCTTCACTCTTATTTTCATCACCAATATATATTTGAATGTCATCAACTACTCCACTTTTTAAAATATCTAACATTGTATCATTTTCATCTAATACATTTACAAAATTTCTAG
The DNA here is from genome assembly GCA_948471115.1 of uncultured Clostridium sp. GTDB lineage: Bacteria > Bacillota > Clostridia > TANB77 > CAG-508 > CAKPSH01. Next base: position 24,014 of record CAOKRJ010000019.1, on the reverse strand, counting down.
CAGTATCTAAACTTTTGAATTCTGGTAAGTCAAAATTTTTATTTCTTCCTTCTAAGTAAATTTTTTCATCATTCTTAATCATTTTCTTAATTTCTTCAATTATCGCTTTTATTATGTTAATACTATAATGTAGTTCGTTAAAAATATATTCTTCTAATGGTTTATCAATCATTTCTAATGGTCTGCCTTTTAATTTGTTATTGAATAAACGTGTTAAAGTCTCTACTTGTTCTTGTGTAATGTCTTCATCAAATTTTATAATCGTCTCTTTTATTAGTCCTGTTTCTGTGACTATTATTGCCATTAGCATTCTAGAACTGAGCATCACAAATTTTATTTCTTCAATATTTTGTTTAGAAGATTCTGGTCCTACACTTACTGTTGTATAATGCGTTATTTCTGAAATTGTACTTGTTGTAATTTTAGTTAGTTCTTCAAGTTTGTTTACCTTTGTTTCAAGTTTTTCTCCTATATATTTAATTTCTTCTAAACTTATGTCATCATATTTTAATAGTTCATCTACATATAGCCTATATCCCTTTGCAGATGGTACTCTACCTGAGGATGTATGGGTTTTTTCAATATAGCCTATTTTTTCAAGTTCTGCCATATCGTTTCTCACAGTTGCACTACTAATATTAGGTTCATATTTCTGTACTATAGTGTTTGAACTAACTGGCTCTGCAGTTTCTATATATTCATCTACTATTGCACGCAAGATTTTCTTTTTGCGTTCTTCCATTGTATATCCCCCTTTAAACCGTATGCTTAGCACTCTTTGTAATCGACTGCTAATATAATATAATAAAAATTAGCACTTGTCAATACTTTGTGCTAATTTTTTTATTATTTCTGAATAAATTTCTTAACATGTACACTAACTATTTCTCCAATATATATTTTTATAATTTTAGTATTTAAATTTTATAATATTCTACATTTGTTACATAGTCCACCAAGATTTATATATGAATGGTCTGTATCCGCTTCAATTTCCTTTCCTAACTTTTTCATTTCTTGGTATAGTCTTCTTAATTGTATATCATACAAATATATATCTTCTATCATTCCACATTTTGAACATTCGAAAGTAATTTTAGGTAGTCCACTAGCATCATATCTTTCAGGTGCACCAGTTCTTGATTTTATCTTTATAATTAATCCTTGCTCACACAAATGCTCTAAAATAGATTGTACTCTTCTTAATGATACATCTGGCATGTCATTCTTTATCTCCATATATATTTTTTCAGCAGTTGGGCAATCTTTTCTAGTTTTTAGCATTTTTAAAATAGTACTAGTTGGTTTGCTCATATTTTAATTTCCCTTTCTTCATTTTATAAAATGTCACAATTCCTTGTGTTTCTATGTTTCATCAATTTTATTATATAATCTTTTAAAAATTTGTCAATATATTTTAAAAAACTTGTTTCTTTTTTTGTTTTTATGTGATAAAATGTCTAAATAAAAGAAATTTTCCTTTTATATATTGCTTTTTTATATAAAATTTCTTTCATTTTTAAGTATGAAAAACTCGTCTACATAGTAAAATTTGTTTCACAAAATTTAAATGCTTGTCAAGTTGTTCATGCTTATACAAATAATATATGAGGTGGTTTTTATGGAGTTTAAAAAATGTGCTCGTTGTGGATGTTTTTTTGTGTCAAATGTTGAAGTATGTCCAAAGTGTCTTCCAAAGGATAAATGCGATATTTCTAAATTAACTAATTATATTAATGATAATAATATTACAGATTCTACAATATCTAATTTATCAGTGAACACAGGTATAACTTTGAAAAATATTAATAGATATTTAGGTTCAAATGTTATTCCAAAAGTAAATTTATAAATTTTATTATTTTTTTAGAGGGATTTTATCCCTCTTTAATCTATTTTTATACTATTTCATATATAAGACTACTCTGAATCCAACATAGTAAGCTGTATAATTTATATCATAAGTTCCTGTTCTATGACATGCTGGATAATTATTATAGTGAAAACTACCACCGACGAGCCATTCTATATTGAATATCTGTCTGGCTTGAATTTTCATGATATAACGAAAGTTCTTCTGTCCATTCATATAAGTTTCCTGCAATATCAAATATATGATAAATTTCTGTTTTCTTACTTGCTCCTGTTGTTAATAAATCTCCTTCAAGACCATTTTTACTATATGCAGTTGTTTTCCTTGACTCTGTTCCTCCAAATGCTGTTAAATATTCTCCTGAATATACTTTTGCTCTTCTCCCCATATATTCTATACTAATATTTGCATAGTTCCCCCAGTCTGAGCAGTTTATTAAATCTGATTCAGTTAAATCAGTTTTTTCCACTATATGTTTTAATATTACATCCCACTGCGTTCCTGTTATTAATCCACTACTTATGCTATTTGTGTTGTACATACTTTTAGCATTTTTCTGCGACATTTTCCAGTCTATAAAATTCCATGGTATTTGGTTTGCTTTTGCTTGAGGTATCCCTTCTTTATTATATACTTGGTTTAATCCTGTATGCTTTTGTGTTGATGTAAATTCTGTAATTGTTTTTGCAAGTCCCGCTTCATATCTGGCTACATAGAATCCTCCATATTTTCTTATTTGTAGTAATTCTGAAGAATATGTCGCTTTATTCCATGCACCATAACATAATTCCCCTAATGGTTTTGTTGTACCTGAAGGTCTTTGTGTTATACCAGCCCATATTTCACTTTTTTTATATTGCTCTTCTTCACATGGTATCCATACAAATTGATTTCCCTTTAAACTAGTTGTGTATTCCCAAGTTGTTTTATCTGTTTGTCCATCATATTTGTCTGTTTCATCATCACTTATTATTACTCCTGTATTTAAGTCTCCTCCTACATAGTAAAATCCTTTTGGTACTGGTATTGTTTCACCATTTCCTATTGATATTGCTGTGACTGTTTCTATGTTCCAATTTTCTTTTGGTTCTACTTCTGCTCCTATTTCTTGCGGATTTTCAATTGTATTTTTTGGTAATGTTACATCACTTAAAGGTACTACTTCATTCCCTTGTTCACTTTGTAATTCATATTCTCCACTTGAAAGCATTTCCTTTTGTACTTCTTTCTTTGCATTGTAAACTTTTTTATTTATTGATTCGTTAGTCTTTAATATTATTATCATTAATGTTAATGCTAGTATTATAATTAATGTTATTAATATAAATATTATTATGCTATCTTTTTTTAATTCTTTCATCTAGCGTCCTTCTTTCTAATATTACCTTTGTTGTTTATTTTTTGTTCAAAAATCTCATTATGTGTATATTTATTTCATATATAAAACTACTCTAAAACCTAAAGCGAAATAATTATAAGTTGTATCTATTAGTCCTCTATAACACGCTGGTTCCAGACTATCTTTATATGCATAGTTTCCTCCTCTATTCTCAAAATATGGTATATCTGTTTGATTTGCATTTGGATGATATAATGACTTTTCCTCTGTAAATTCTGATAAATTTCCTGCTACATCAAATATGTGATATACCTCTGTCTGACTACTTGCTCCTGTTGTTAATAAATCTCCATTATTCCCACTATAAACTGTTGTCTTATTTGTTTCTACTTCTCCAAATGGTAAAACTACATGTCCACTTCCAGAAACATATTCTGTTGATTTCCTTCCAGTATAATTTATACTATTTTCCATATAATTACCCCATATTTTAGATCCTTGACCTATTAAATCTTCTTCAGTTAAATCTGTCTTTTCTACCATTTTCTTTAGCATTACATCCCACTGTGTTCCATTTATTAATCCACTGTTAACACTATTTACATTATACATATTTTTTGCATTTTTATTTGCAGTTGACCAGTCTATAAAGTTCCATGGTACTATACCAGCTTTACTTTGAGGTATCCCTTCTTTATTATAAACTGATTTTGTACTTGGATAATAAATCGTAGTCTTAACTTCTTCTATGTTTTTTGCTAAACCAGCTTCATATCTTGCTACATAAAATCCTCCATATTTTCTTATTTGTAATAATTCTGAGGAATATGTCGTCTTATCCCATCCCGCATGTGCTAAGGTTCCAGGTTTTTGTTCTAATCCGTTCCAGCTATCACTTTTAACATATTCTTCTTCTGTACATGGTATCCATACAAACTGATTTCCCTTTAAACTAGTTGTGTATTCCCAAGTTGTTTTATCTGTTTGTCCATCATATTTGTCTTCCTCTTCATCACTTATTATTACTCCTGTACTTAAATTTCCTCCTACATAGTAAAATCCTTTTGGTACTGGTACAGTTTCCCCATTCCCTACTGATATTGCTGTTATTGTTTCTATATTCCAATTTTCTTTTTCTTTTACTTTTGTTCCAACTGTTTGTGGATTTGAAGTTGTATTTTCTGTTAAATTTATCTTATTTTTCTCAGTAGCTTCTTCATTATTTTTTTTTACTAATAATCCACTTGAAAGTAGTGTTTGTTTTGCTTCCTTTTTAGCTGTTTCTATTTTTTTATTTACTATTATATTTTTATTTACTATTATGCTTATTAATAACATTATTAAAAATGTTACTAATATTATTAGCCAAAATATTGCTTTTCTACATCTTTTCTTTGAATTATTATTCATTTTTGTCCTTCTTTCTTTTATATCATTTTAATTTATATTCAAATAATTAAAAATAAATAATTTATCTAAGTGTTTTTATTTATACTTTTACATGAATTATTATAATATAAATATAAATTTTGTTCAACTATTATTTTGTGTAAATTTTTATTTATCATTCAAATAACTTATTTTCTAAATGATTTATTTTAGTATCTATCTTAAATTTAGAAAATTAATGTAGCACTTAAAATTTATTAGAATAAGATATATGTATATATGATTATTTTTTGCAAATAATATATTTATTATATTTTGGAAGGAGTTTAGTTCTTAAATGAAATCATTTTGCATAAAAATTAATAACAATTCTATATTAAAATACTTATTCGATAGATTTTCATTATTGGAATTAGACCATTTGTATCTTTCTTCCAATTCTTTTAAGATATATGATAATATAATAGTTCATTATTCTGGTACTAATACAGAATTATTTTACGATTGTGTATGCAGTATTTTAACAGATACTATATTAAAATTCTATGAACCCCTTGTATTAAAAAAAGAATTAAATAGTAATTTTTTCTATTTTTCTTCTTCTGAAAAGGATAGAATTTTAGAATTATGTAATTTTGATAATTCTATAGAATCTGAGTTTTTTAAAGATAAATATCTTTCTATATATAAATCTTTTATTAATTATTTTAGAGAACATCATTCAGTTGTTTTAAATGGATTTATTAACTTTAGACTTGGAGAATATCGCGATATTTTGGATTTTATATTAAATACATGTATAAATAGATATTTAATTGAACGAGAGTATTTTGAGTTTATAAGTATATTAAAATTATATATAAGTTCAAATATTTCTAAGGTTTCTAATATACATCTTATATATTTTAATAATACATCTATTCTTTTAGATGATAATAAAAAATTAATTGATAGTAAATCTGAAGAATATTTTAATGCCAAGTTTTTATCAGATATAACATTTTCAGATAATGATTATATATTAAATTATTTATTAAATACTCTTCCTGCACATTTAACTATTCATCTTCCTACTAATTGTATTGAAGATGATTTTATTAATACTTTAAAACTTATATTTGAAGATAGAATTACTACCTGTAATAATTGTAATATTTGTTCTATATATAAACAAATAAATTCTAATATTAAAAATACTGAAAATTGTTGATTTTATTTGATTACAACTTCAGTATTTTTTACTTTGTAACTTATAATAGCTAAATTTAATTGTAATTAAATAAGTTGAACAAATTTTACATAAACTCTTCCATTTTTGCATGATTTGTTATATAATATAATGGAAATTATAGTAAATAATGAGTTTGGAGGATTTTTATATGATACCTTTTATAATATTTTTAGTTATATTTTTTGGAATTATTATATTTCTTATATATAACTCTATTAAAGTAGTTAGCCAATCTGAAGTATATGTTATTGAAAGATTAGGCAAATTTCATAAAATAGCTGATGCAGGTCTTACTCTTATTATTCCATTTGTAGATCGTATTAGATTTGTTGTTAGTCTAAAACAACAAACATTAGATGTTCAACCACAAGAAGTTATTACAAATGATAATGTTACTATTAAAATCAATACAGTAGTATTTTATAAAGTAGTAGATCCAGCTAAAGCAGTTTACGAAATTCACTCTTTAAAAAAGAGTATTGAATATTTGGCAATTACTACAACTCGTGATATTGTTGGTAAACTTGATTTGGATGCTACTTTTAGTTCAAGAGATTTAATTAATGAACAATTAAAAATGGTTCTAAACGATGCTACTTCTCAATGGGGCTGTAAAGTTGAAAGAGTTGAAATTCAAGATATTACTCCTCCTGAAGACATTCGTACAGCAATGGAAAAACAGATGAATGCAGAAAGAACAAAAAGAGCTGAAATTTTAAAAGCTGAAGGTGAGCGTCAAGCCAAAATACTTCAAGCAGAAGGTTCAAAAACTGCTACAATTTTAGCAGCTGAAGCTGAAAAAGAAGCAAAAATTAGAAAAGCTATGGGTGATGCTGAAGCTATAAAAAGAGTTGCTGAAGCAAAAGCTTTAGAGGTTCAAATGATATATTCTGCTATGAAAGATGCTGACCCAGATGAAAGACTCGTTCAATTAAAATCATTAGAAGCATTAAAGGAAATTGCTGATGGTGATGCAAATAAAATATTTATTCCATTTGAAGCTGCCACTTCAAATTTAGCTGAATTAGGTCTAAAAGGTGAATTATTACATCCTACCAATAATAAAACTGAATAGATACATATAGAGACACATATTCTTATGTGTCTCTAATTATATAATATTACCTCTTTTTACATTTGTTTAGCATTATTTTCTTTAATTGAAAGTTATAAAGTAACTATAGCTTTAATAATTTACCTTCTTTTATTGCAATATATTTTTATCAATATATTGTATTCCTAACTCTCCCCATTTAAATACTATATTTATGTCTATGAGTAGTACTTACATAGTATACTTTCTAATCCTATGTTTATATCAATATTGCCTATTTTATAATTATAGTCCAAGTTTATTAATTCGTGTAATATTGTTTCTAGTTCTCCAGTTTTAAAGTATTTACTTTGTGTTTTATATTTATTTACTAGAAATGTCTGATTTGGCTTTAGGTTTAATTCTGTTGTTATATTTCTATTTTGCTCTTCTGCTAATTTTACTGTATATATCTTTTTACAATGATTATATAGTGTGATTAATATTTTTTGTATTGGTTCCTTTGAATATAATAGTTCATTTAATATTTTTATTACTCCTGTGATATTTTTTTTGCCCATATTATCTGTTAAGTCAAATATGTTACTATCTATTGTTTTTGTACACATTGAATCTATGTCTGTATTTTCTATTGTTCCATTTTCTCCTACATAGTCTATTAATTTCATAATTTCGTTTATTAATGTTTGCATATACATTCCACATACATCTATCAAGTGATTTGTTGTAGATGTTGTAATATTTACCTTATATGCATTACAAATTTCTTTTAATCTTTTTTCTATTTGATATGGTTTCTGAAATTCAAAGTTACAGATTATTCCTCCATTTTTTTGTATTGTTTCTAATAGTTCGGTTTTGTCTATTTCTTCTTCTATGATTATTAATATGTTTTCTTCTCCTGAATTTAATTTTAAGTATTCGTTTAGTTTTTCTCTTATTGATATTAATTCTGCATTGCTTCCCCTTTTTTTGTTTTCTTTTTTTAAAAATTTTGTATTTTTAAGTACAATTAATTTTCTAGGATATCCAAAGGCTGGTGTTTGAATTTCTGATATTAATGAGTTTAAATTTGTATCATCTATTTGTATAAAGTTAATACCAGTTGCAATCTCTCCAAAGTTTTTCTTTATATTTTTTAAACAATTTTCTAAAAGGAATGTCTCTTCCCCATATAGTACATATATTGGTGCTAGTTTTTCGTTTTTTAATTCCTTTTCTAGTTCTTCTATTGTCATTTTTTTGTTCCTTTCGTTTTTTATCATCTAATTGTCTCTGTTTATAATATTTCGTTGTAGGGGCACCCTTTGGGCGTCCGTAATTTCTCTCTCATTTCGCTCTAGTAAAATTTACTTCGTAAATTTCTCTCTCATACTACTCAAGTTAAATTTGGCAAAGCCAAATTTATCACGATTTTGCTCCATATATAGAATTATATTAATCTATACGAGGAAAATCTGCTTCGCAGTTTTCCTCTCTAGCTTAATATAATTCTATATACTTCACTAATGCTCCATGCCTGGGCACTAGTTCCTTTTCCTAGATATGGTTCTTGTGTATCGTATATTTCTGATATGCTACCCATTACTCCATCTGCATATAATGCTTTCATGAAGGTTTCTTTTGTGTCTTTTTTTAGTTTCTTTATCTTTTTTGCTATTTTTTCTTTTTGTTCTTCGTCTTCTGTTTTTAGCATGTTTCTTAATGAGTCATAATATAAACCTAATAACCATGGCCATACTGGTCCTTGATGATAGCTTAAATCTCTTTTTAATGAGTCTCCTTCATATATTTCAACATAGTTTGGTTCTCCTTTTGCAAGTGTTCTTAATCCATATTTTGTTAATAACTTTTTTTCTACTATTGATATAACATTTTTTGCTACTTCACTTTCTATGTTTAGTATTGGATATGTTAGACTTAAGGCAAATAGTTGATTAGGTCTTATTTTGTCATCTCCAATTACATCATATAAACATTTCTTTTTTTCATTATAAAATTGATTTTTGAAGCTTTCTTTACATTTTTCTGCTAAGTCCCTGTATTCTTTTGCAATTTTTTTACCTTCGAATATACTTGATAGTTCCTCCATCGTCATTAATGTATTGTACCATAATGCATTTATTTCAACTACTTTTCCATTTCTTGGAGTTATTGCATATCCATCATATTTTACATCCATCCATGTGTTTTGCGTGTTTATTGTTCCTGATGATATTAAGCCATCTCCATCTAAATGAATATTGTTTTCATCAAAGTCTATTCCTCTTTTATAATATTCTATTATGTTTTTTAGTTTACTATATATACTTTTTATGAATTCTATATCACTTGTATATCTTAAATATTTATTTATTTGTTCAAATAATAGTAATGATGCATCTGCACTATTGTATAATGGTCTATTATTGTCATCTGCAAATCCATTTGGAACTAATCCGAATCTTATGTTATTTGTAAATGTTAAGATTATTTCTTTTGCAATATCATATCTATGTGGTATTAATAATAGTCCTTCAAATGAAATTAAAGAGTCTCTTCCCCAGTCTAAAAACCATGGAAACCCTGCGAGTATTGTATGTAGTTTTGTACTTTTTCTATATGCTATAAAGTTATCTGCTGAAATTAAATATTGTTGTATAATTTTTTCATCACATTTATCATCAAATAGTTTTGATTTTTTTAATAACTTTCTTAGTCTAAATATTTCATTTGTCATTACATCTTTTACATTTGTATTTTCTATTTCTTCATTTAATGAACATATAAATGTTATTTCTTTTTCTTCATTTTCATTAATATTAATTTCATAACGTCCTGGCACTACTAAGTTGTCTTCTGCATCAAATCCTCTTTTTTCTTCTTCTATATAAAACATTCCTTTAAATATATCATGATTATGTTCTATATAGTTCCCTTCACTCGCTTTTATATGTATAGGATTATTAAAGTGCTTGTCTAATACTATTTTTACTATATTATTTTCTTTTTCTTGTTCTATATCAAATTGATGATAAGTGCTTGCTACATGAGCACTTCTATAGTTTACTATTGGTGATAAGGTTAATTTAGTTTTATGATTTCCATTCTTAATTTTATATAATATACAACTTATGTTTTTCCCATATTCCATACATACTATCTTCTTTACTACAACATCCTCTACTTTATAAGTAAAGCTTGGTATATATTCATTATCAAATTTTGTTAAATATTTGTATCCTTCTGATATACTATTTTTGCATATATTGGTATATAAATTATATTTGTTATCATTGAATTCTATACTTTCATCTACTTTAGATAATATTACATATCTTTGTGCTGGTGGATTTAATGGTGCCACTAACAGTCCATGATATTTTCTTGTATTACATCCTATTATTGTAGATGAAGCATATCCTCCTATTCCATTGGTTATTAACCATTCCTTTGAAATGTCTTTTTCTAAAAGAGTTTCTTCTTTGTTATTTTTCTTCATTATTTTTTTCTTCCTTTCTATTGTTTATCTCCATATTATCTTTGGTTAATCTTATTATTTCTTCAACTTTCCAAGCCTTTTTGTCTCATTTATCCACTTTTTCGTATCGCTTTAATTTACAATTGTATAGACACAGCCAGTAAAATTTACTTCATTATTTCTTCAAACTCTCCAATCTTTTTTGTCTCATTTCTTCGCTTTCTTGTATTGATTTAATTCTTTCATTATATTTATTTGCAAATTTGCTTTTTTTCTTATAGTTTTTCATTCTACTAGGTTTGGTCTTTTTGTTGTTTTCATTTGTTTTTTTCTTCTTTTGAGTTATCTTTCTTTTTTTATGACTCTTTTTTAATTTTGTACTCATACTAATATATTGTGGAGCATTTTGCATGTCCTTGAATACTAAATCATCACAAATTAATTCTATTATTGAATCTGCTACTAATGCTGGGTCATGTCGGATTGTATGGTCATCTACAATAGAAAAATTTCTTTGTATAACTTTTATTCCTAAGTCTTTTATCTTTTTTATATCTTGCTCTACAATGTCTGCACCTTGTTCATTATATCTTCTAACATATTCTGGTATTATTTCTCCAGTATCATATATGCAATAATCTATAATAGAGTTTCTTGCATGGTCTAGTATTGCTTTTATATGGTCATATAATGAAAAATCATCTGTCTGTCCTGGTTCTGTCATAATATTACTAATATATATCTTTTTTGCTTTACTTTCTTGTATAGCTTTTGATACATTTTTTATTAACAGGTTTGGAATTACATTTGTATATAAGCTTCCTGGACCTATTATTATTGCATCTGCTTCCATTATTGCTTCTATTACTCCTGGTGCTGTCTTACAATTGGTTGGAGATACATACACTCTATTTATCTTTGTAATCTTGTCCATTACTACATTAGGTAATTTTTCTTTATCATCTATAATTGTTCCATTTTCTAATTCTGCACATACTGTCATTTCATCCATTGTAACAGGTATTATTCTTCCTGTTATATTTAAAACTTTGCTAAGGTTTTCCATAGCTGTTGATAAATCTACAAATGCTGATTGCATTGATTGTAAAAAAGATTCACCAAATGGAAGCCTGTTTTTGGCTATTTTGGATTTTAAAATTGTTTCCATTTCTCCTTCGTTTTTTGATAATGCTACAATTCCATCTAATATATATTGTTTACTATATCCAGAGGTTTCAACAATTGCTGTTATATTGTCTGTATAATTTTTAAGCCCTTTTAATACAATATTAAGTCCTAATCCTCCTCCAATAGCTACTATTTTAGGTCCTTGATTATATATTTTTTTGTTAAAAATTAATGAAGTCGCATTAACATCTTTTTTATTTTTTCCAATTCTATCATCTGTTTCTTCTATAAGCAATTCTAATACCCTTTTTTGGCTATATATAAGTCCTACTACAATTAGTATAAATCCTATTATAAATAATGCTACTACTTTTATTAAATCTAAAATTGATAAACTTTTCATTGCAATGATTTCAGAAAATCCATAACAACTTAACGCAATTCCTACTATTATCAGAAACATCCATCTTTTCATTTTAGTTCCTGATTTAAACCATTTCAAAAACCCTTTCACTTATATCATCCCTTCTACTGCATTTATTAATCTTCTCCAATAATTTCTATTTCAAGATTTAGTTCTTTTCCTGTCTTTTCTAAAACTACTTTTTTAACATAATCTATTAATTTTAAAATATCTCCTGCTGTCGCATTACCTGTATTTATAATGAAACCTGCATGTTTTGTTGATACCATAGCTCCACCAATAGAATAACCTTTTAGTCCACATTCATCTATTAATTTTGCTGTTATAAAATCAATTCCTCTTTTAAAGGTACTTCCTGCACTAGGAAATTCTATAGGCTGTTTTTCAAATCTAGATTTCCTATATTTTACCATTAATTCTTGTATTTCATCTTTTTTTCCATAACTCAATTTTAATTTTGTGTCTAATATAACTATTTTCATATTTGAAAAGGCACTTTTTCTATATTCAAAATGATGTTCTTCACCTACAACCTTTTTTATATTACCATCATAAGTTATTATAGTTGTTTCTGTTACAATATCTTTTGCTTCACTTCCATATGCTCCTGCATTCATTCTAACAAATCCACCGATTGTGCCTGGAATTCCTGCTGCAAATTCAAATCCGCTAATTTCTTCTTTTAGCAGTTTTCCTGCTATCTCTGGCATCTTATTTCCTGCTCCTACTGTAACATATACTTTTTCATTTTTTTTATCTATTTTTATATCTTTTAATTCTATTTTTAAAGTTATTCCTTTTATTCCATTATCTTTAACTAATAAATTACTTCCATTTCCCAAAATAAATATAGGTATATTATTATTTTTTGCTATATTAAGAACAAATTTTATTTGTTCCACATTATGAACCTTAATTAATAAATCTGCATTTCCTCCTACCTTAAATGTTGTATGTCTAGACATTGGCTCATTTTGTAATATATCTTTTGTATTTATTTTCTCTTTTAATAAAGTAATGATATCTAACATAACTCTCCTTTGATATTAAATAAAATATACTATTAAATATTATCATTTTCTTTAATATATTACAAGGAAAATGCCAAATTTATTTTTTAGATTTTTTAAAGGCACATTTAATGTGCCTCCTTTTAAATTTTATGTTTAATATTTTCTAATGCTTTTGCTAATTGGTCTGGGCAAGATGTACTTCTTGCTCCACATGGAATTCCTTTTAATTTTTCAATTACTTCATCTATCTTTCTTCCTTGTATCAAATATGTTAATCCAACGGTATTTCCAGGACATCCTCCAACTATTTTTACAGATTTTATAATGTCTCCATCAAGTTCTATAATCATTTCTTTTGAACAAACTCCTTCTGGTTTAAATCTATATTCCATTTCTACCACTCCTTTTTTTATTTTCTATTATATTTTATCACATATTTTTTTAAAAGTATATATTTATTATTATAATTTTTATTGATAATTTTTTGTGTTTGTGGTATCCTAATATAGATATTAGAAATATATATATTTAAGAGAGATTTTGTAAAATTTTATATTTTCCTTATATGCTTACAATAATATTTAATGTTTTATAAGTGAAAAATTTAATTATTTTACAAAATAAGAAAGGATGGTATTTATGAGATTTACCCAATGGAATGGTTTTGATGGTGGAAATTGGGAAACCGAAATTGACGTAAGAGAGTTTATTCAAAAAAATTATACACCATATTATGGTGATTCTAGCTTTTTAGCTAATAGTACACCAAAGACTCAAGATCTTTGGAAACAAGTTCTTGAATTATACAAAAAAGAAAAAAATTCAGAAGGTGGAGTTCTTGATATTGATACTAAAACCCCATCTAGTGTTGATGCTTTTCAACCTGGATATATCAATAAAGATTTAGAAGATATTGTTGGTCTTCAAACAGATGCTCCTTTAAAAAGAGCTATTATGCCTAATGGTGGTATCAGAATTGTAGAAAAATCTTGTGAAGCTTGTGGAAAAGAGGTTGACCCTGAATTAGATAAAATCTATCATTCAATAAGAAAAACTCATAATGATGGTGTATTTAGTGTATATACACCTGATGTTCGTCTTGCTCGTTCTTCACATCTTCTTACTGGTCTTCCTGATGGATATGGTCGTGGAAGAATTATAGGTGATTACAGACGTGTTGCTTTATATGGTGTTGATGTTTTAATTGAAGGAAAGAAACATATTCTAGATTTATTAGATATTGATGATTTAGATGAAGCAACTATTCGTGAGCGTGAAGAAATTAGTGAACAAATTCTTGCATTAAATGCTTTAAAAAGTATGGCTTCAAAATATGGATTTGATATTTCTAAACCTGCCTCTAATTCTAAAGAAGCAGTTCAATGGTTATACTTTGGTTACCTTGCAGCTATTAAAGACCAAAATGGTGCTGCTATGAGTATAGGTAGAATTTCTACTTTCCTTGATATATATTTTGAAAGGGATTTAAAAGCTGGATATATTACAGAAGAAGAAGCTCAAGAAATTATGGACCACTTTGTTATGAAGCTAAGATTAGTAAGATTTTTAAGAACTCCAGAATATAATGAGTTATTTTCTGGTGATCCTGTATGGGTTACTGAATCTATTGGTGGTATGGGAATTGATGGAAGAACTCTAGTTACTAAGAACTCTTTTAGAATGTTAAATACTTTGAATACTTTAGGTGCTGCTCCTGAGCCAAACTTAACAGTATTATGGTCTACAAGATTACCTGAAGGATTTAAAAAATTTGCTACTGGTCTTTCTATAAAAACTTCATCTATACAATATGAAAATGATGACTTAATGAGAATTACTTTAGGTGATGATTATGGAATTGCCTGTTGTGTTTCTGCAATGAAAATTGGTAAACAAATGCAATTTTTCGGTGCTAGAGCTAATCTTGCTAAAGCTTTATTATATGCTATTAATGGTGGTAGAGATGAATTAACTGGTAAACAAATTACTCCTGAGTTCTCTCCTATTACCTCAGAGTATCTAGATTATGATGAAGTTATGCGTAAATATGATGTTATGTTAGATTACGTTGCTAAAATTTATTTGAAGGCTTTAAATTGTATACACTATATGCATGATAAATATTCATATGAAGCTTTAGAAATGGCTTTACATGATAAAGATATTTTAAGAACTATGGCATGCGGTATTTCTGGTTTCTCTGTTGTCGTAGATTCTCTTTCAGCTATTAAATATGCTAAAGTTAAAGTTATAAGAGATGATACTGGTCTTGCTGTTGATTATTCTATTGAAGGTGATTTCCCTAAATTTGGTAATGATGATAATAGAGCTGATGATATAGGTGTAGCATTAGTTAAAAATTTCTTAGGAAAACTTAAAAAGTATAAAACTTATAAAGGTTCTAAAACTACTTTATCTGTTCTTACAATTACATCAAATGTAGTTTATGGAAAAAATACTGGAAATACTCCTGATGGTAGACGTTATGGTGCTCCATTTGGACCTGGTGCAAACCCAATGCATGGTAGAGATATTAATGGTTCTCTTGCTGTTATGAATAGTATAGCAAAACTTCCTTATGATTATTCAGAAGATGGTATCTCTTATACCTTCTCTATTACACCAGGAACATTAGGTCATGATTCTGAAACTCAAACTAATAACTTAGTTAATATGTTAGATGGTTTTTTCGCTCAAACAGGTCATCATATTAATGTAAATGTTTTTGATAGAGATTTATTGGTTGATGCTATGGAACATCCTGAGAAATATCCTCAACTTACTATTAGGGTTTCTGGATATGCAGTTAACTTTACAAAACTAACTCGTGAACAACAGTTGGATGTTATTAATAGAACAATTCATGAGAGAATCTAATTAGAAATTATTTTAACTAGCGGGCGATTACTAAATCGCCCCTATATATTATATCTTTATTTGGAGGATTTTATGGATAATAATTTTTTGCGTGTTCATTCTTTTGAATCATTTGGAACAGTTGATGGACCTGGAATTAGATATATCATCTTTTTACAAGGATGTTTTCTTCGTTGCAAATACTGTCATAATCGTGATACTTGGGATTTACATTCTGGAGAACTAATTTCAGTAGATGAAATAATAAATAAAATATTAAATTATAAAAGTTATATAATGCCTACTGGTGGTGTTACTGTTTCTGGTGGTGAACCATTAATACAAGTGAAATCTTTAATTAATCTTTTTAAGAAGCTAAAATCTTATGGTATCCATACAGCTATTGATACTTCACGGTATGGTTGATATAACTGATGATGTAAAAGAATTATTAAAATATACAGATTTAGCTTTATTAGATATAAAACTTATTGACACTGATAAGTGCAAAAAATTAGTTGGGTTCGGTAATGAAAAAGAGTTAGAGTTTGCACATTTTCTCAGTGATAATAGTATAGATATGTGGATTAGGCAAGTTATTATTCCTGGTATAACTGATGATGAAGAAGATTTGTTAAAATTTAGAGATTTCCTATCTTCTTTAAAATCAGTTAAAAAAGTTGAATTTCTTAAATATCATTCTATGGGAAAGTTTAAGTGGAAAAATTTAGATATTCCATATGATTTAGAAGATGTACGTGAAGCTACCTCTGAAGATATCGAAAGAGCAAAAAAGATTTGTGGATTAGATTAAATCTAATCCACCTTTTAATTGATATACATTTGTATATCCCATTTTAATTAAAATATTTGAAGCTTTTTTACTTCTCCCCCCCATTTGGCAATATACTATAATTGTTTGTCCATGGTTCGGAATTAAAAGTCCAACTTTATTTTTTAATTCTCCAAGAGGTAAATTTAATGCTCCTAATAAATGCCCTTCATTAAATTCTTGTATACTTCTTACATCTAATAAAATTATATTGCTATCATTTTTTATCATATCTTGTAGCATATTATAATCTATATCTACACTATTTATTCCTCTTGTTAATCCTGTTTTTAATTTTTTTAATATTTTTTTTATCATTTTAGTAACCTTCTTATATAATCGTTATCATTATATTATATGATTGTGTGTAATTGTTTGTGCAGTTTATATTATTTATAATGTGTAAAATTTAAGATTGTATAATTTTAGTATAGATAAATTTAATCAAATATAATCAATAAGTAATTTAACAATTAGTATTTTATCAAATAATCTGTAAATTTAATATTTCTTTATAAATTTTTGAACAATTTAATAATTCTTTATGGTTGCCTATACTCTCTACTTCTCCTTCTCTAATAACTATTATTCTATCACATATTTTTAAAGAAGAGATTTTTTGTGCAGATATTATCGCAGTGATATTATTTTCTTTAACAAATTTGTTAATATTATTCAATATTTTTTCTTCTGTCTTGACATCTACACTACTTGTAATATCATCTAAAATTAATATTTTAGGTTTATTTACAAAGGCCCTTGCCAAAGCAATCCTTTGCTTTTGTCCACCTGATAAATTTGCTCCATTTCCTTCTAAAATTGTGTGTTCTTTATTCTTCATTTTTTTTATAAATTCTAACGCCTCTGCATCTGCTAATGCTTTATATAAAGTTTCATTGTCTACATTATTTCCGCAAACTTATATTTTCTTTTATTGTTCCTGTAAAAAATTGCTTTTTTTGCGATACTATTTTTATGTTGTCTTTTAATGTTTGTTTTTTATAATCCTTTATATTTCTATCGAATATTAATATTTCTCCTTTATTTACGTCATAGTTTCTAGTAATTAAATTTAATAAGCTCGTCTTTCCACTAGCAGTAAATCCTATTATTCCAATGATCTCTCCTGTTTTTATATTTATATTAAATTTTTCTATAAATTTTGATTCTTTTCTATACGAAAATGATACATTTTTTAATATTATTGCGTTTTGTGTAGTACTTATATAATCAATCCTTCCATATTCCATTTCTGGTTGCATTTTCATTATCTCAGTTATTCTATTTAATGAGCTTACAGCTTTTGTATATATAATTATTAAATTTGACAAAACTATAACTGAATTTGCCATTTGAAAAATATAATTAATAATTGCTATTAAACTTCCTATTGATATATGCTCTATATTTAACCTTGAACTATATAAAATTACTACTATTAAAATATTTAATATAATAATATTAGTTGGTGTTAACAAGTTTGATATAAAATTATATTCTAAGAAAGTTTTATAAATTTCTTTATTTTTCTCATCAAATTTATATTTCTCAAATTCTTGACTATTAACACTCCTTATTAACCTAATGTTTACTAAATTTTCTTTTATTCTAATTAACATTTTGTCAATATTTGTATTAAGTTGTTGTTGCAACTTTGAACTAATCCTAAAAATTATATATATACAAATTAATAATATTATTAATGCAATAGTAACTGTTATTGCAATTTTTACATTTATTATAAAAATCATTATTAGTGAACCTATACAAATAAAAGGTGACCTTAAGACTAATCTTACAAACATAGAAATAGCAATTTCTAAATTATTAATATCATTAGTAATCCTATTAACAAGTGCTGATGTTCCATATTTATTTAGTTGTTTGTTTGATAATAAGGATATATGCTTAAATAATGTTTTTCTTAAATTTGTTCCATAACCTTTAGAAGCTTTTGCAGCATAATATTGACTAATACTAGCACTGATAAAACCTAACAATATAAATATAGATATTGTGTATAACATAATTTGATTAAATATTAAATTTGTATTATTATCTATAATTTTGGCTATAATAATAGGTAAAGATGTTTCAATTATTGCTTCAAATAATTTAAATAATGGACCAAATATTAACTCTTTTTTATATTGTTGCAAATTTTTTAATATTTCCTTCATAAATTATTTCTCCCTCATAGTTTTCTTTATTATTCTTCCATAAATGCAATTATTTAAACAATTTTATTGCTTAGACATATATTTACTTTTCTATAAAACTCTGCTATAATATATTTGTTATTTAATTTTAAGGAATGTATTTATAATATGATTGTTTGTATTGTTGGTAAATCTGGTAGTGGAAAAAGTTATATTTGTAAACTATTTGAAAATATGTCTAATAACATTATTCATTTAGATATTGATAATATATCCCATGATGTTCTTACATATCCTGAAGTTTATAATAATCTTATTAATACTTTTGGAAAATCTGTTTCAAACTCTAATAGCAAAACTATTAATAGAAGAGCTTTGGGAAATATAGTCTTTAATTCAGAAAAAGAAATGAATAAATTAACTAGAATTACTTGGCCTTGTATGCAATCTATTATAGATAATTTTATATATAAACATTATAATAATATTATTTTATTAGATTGGCAACTACTTTTAAACACTAAATATTATTATTTAAGTGATATAAAAATATTAGTGGAATCACCTATTGAATTAAGAAAACGAATGACTATATTACGTGATAATATTAACGAAGAACTTTTCGAAATACGAGATAAATCTTCTTTCGAATTTAATTCTAATGAATTTGATTATATTATAAATAATGATTATTCTAATCAAGTAAAGGAAAAGGTAAAGGAAATCTATGATAAAAGTATTATATCCAGGTAGTTTTGACCCTATTACATATGGTCATATGAATATTATTGAACAAGCATGTAACTTATTTGATGAAATTGTTGTAGCTGTTATGTATAATTCTAGGAAAAGCTCAATGTTCTCAATAGAGGAAAGAGTTCATTTAATTGATGAATTATATAAAAATAACCCTAAAGTTAAAGTTGTTTCTGATATAGGTGCAACTATTGATTTAGCTATAAAATGTAATTGTAATGCTATTGTAAGAGGTTTGCGAACTCTCTCAGATTTTGAATATGAAATTCAATTATCTCAAATAAATAAGCAACTTAGTGATAATAAGGTTAATACAATTAGTTTATTTGCAGAAAGTAATCTAGAAAATGTCTCTTCAAGTATGGTAAAAGAAATTTTAAGTCTAAACAAAGATATTTCAAATTATGTTCCTCCATTAGTAGAAATAGCTATGAAAAAAAAATAGCTATTTAATCTTATTTTCAACTTTAATAAAATTTGAATTAATTGAGTGCTAACATATCTCTAAATAACTGTACTCAATTATTGGATTACAAAAAAATCAACTTTTTTGTAATTTAGTATTGACAGACACTCAAAAAAAGTTTATAATAATATTGTTTCAATATGAAATAGTACTTGGGCAGATGGCCGAGTGGCTAAAGGCGGCAGACTGTAAATCTGTTCTCATACGAGTACGAAGGTTCGAATCCTTCTCTGCCCACCAACAGTATTATCAAGGCTTTTAAGGTTTTGATAATATTTTTGTTTTTAAGATACATCTAACAAATATCTAACCGATTTATAAATTATCTACTTTGGCATAAGTAGGTATATTTTTTTGCTATTTAAAATATTAGATAATATATTTGCTGACTTTTGTTTTACATTTGTATCTAAATGTGCATATATATTAGCAGTAGTATTAAAATTAGAATGTCCAAGCCATGCTTGTATCTCTTTTAAAGGTATTCCTCTTGCTAATAATAAACTGGCGCAACTATGTCTTAAATCATGAAATCTAATTATTTTTAAATTACTATTTTTCAGTAATCTTCTAAAATGTTTTGTTATAAAATCAGGTGCTATTATATTACCTAAATTATCTACACATAAATATTCTTCGTATTTTGAGTTATAACTTTTCTTGTATAATTTTTTATTATTCTCTTGTATTTGTTTAAATTTCTTTAAAACTTCTGTTACTTCTGGAACTATAGGAAGTGTCCTATAACTTGTTTTATTTTTTGTTTTGTCTTTTCCTACTACTTGTCTTTGTCCTTTAATACTAACTTGTACTAGAGTATGTTTTATAGTAATAGTGTTATTTTCAAAATCAATAGATTAGTTTATTTACAGTATTTTGTAAAGTAGATAATAATTTATCAAATAAATCAATATCTTTTACAATCTCTTATTTTCTTTGATTAATTTACGATTTTCTTTTATTAATTTTTTATTTTCCTTTTCGCAATCGTCTAATAATTTTACTTGTTCTGTAATCATTGATAGATTTCTTCGTAGATAAATATTTTGTTCAATAAGTTTTAAATTTTCTTCTTTAAAAGGCTCTATAATTTGCTTTTGTGCATATTTAGAACTAATTAACTCTGGAACTTCTTCTATTTCAAGAGGTAGTGGAAAATCTGTTTTTAAGAAATTATCTATTTCGTTAAAGCCAGTTAATTTCTTTAGTGTTTCAATAGACACATGTTCAGAATTATTAGCTTGTCCTCGTTCTAGTTTAAATCCATGTTCAATCATGTGAGTATAAAAGGCATTTTGTAATTCTCTGTAACTATCTTTACCTTTCCAAAGTTTACTACAAGCAACTTTGTCAATGTTATTTCCATTTTTATCTTTGTTATGTACTACTGGAATAAATACAAGGTGCATGTGAGGTGTTTCTTCATCTAGGTGTACATTAGCAGACATGATATATTTTTCTTCTAAATTTTTATAATTACAAACAAAATTATAAGTCTCTTTAAAATATCTTTTTGTTTCTTCTGATCCAATTTCTTGAAAAAATTCTCTATCAGAAGTTATTATATATTCACAAGCGATATTGCTTACAGTTTTGATTTGACCTTTTAAATGATATGAGTCTTTCATCTTATCGAATAACTTGTCATAGGACATTGTGGCTTCTTTTAAACTATAATTCAAATGTGATTTTGTTTTATCTATATTTTTATTAGAATAGTTTTTATTTTTTCTTTCATTGTGTTTATAAATTCCTTTCAAATTTTCTCTTTTATATTTTTCATTTCTTATAATGGTATAACTCATTTTTAAATTCCTCCTTGCTTAACTTTTTTGGGTAACACTTTGGAGTGTTATAACGTACTACAACACTTTTTATAAAAGTGTCAGTATGGCATGGAAAATACTTTTCCCTACAACCCTTGTTTCAAAAAATGTAATAAACATTTTTTGAATATGAAACCCATATTGGTTTCAAACTTCCGTTTAAGAACAAATAAAAATATTAATTTTCATTTGTTTTATTAACAGATTCATCAGTATTAAAATAACTTAATAATAATCGTTTCTTATTTTCATTGCCTTTCATCATAATATTAGGACTGACTTGCCAAAGACCATTTTGCATTTTTACTAAAAATTTTTGCTTTTGTAATTTTTTCATTACTTTAGCAATAGTTGTTTCTGATGTATGTGTGTTTTTCTGTATTGTTTTATAAGTTCCTATAAACATATTGGTACTAGAGTTGGTATTTTCTAAAATATAAATCAAAATATCTACTTGCTTATTTTCTACAATTCCTAATACTGGGAGAAAATCACTCAAATATAATTTCCAAAAATTCTTTTGTCCATATACTTTTTTAGTAATTTGATCTACTTCAATAATTTCTCCAGTTTCTTTATCTATTAATTCTTTTCTTTTTGTACCAATTAAGGTATTTGTTTTTTCTATATATTCAATTCTTTTCATTCTTAAAACCTCCAAAAATATAAAATAAAAACACTACACAATAGTGAAGTAAACACTAAAGTGTAGTGAAGTATAAAAAAAGCCCATAAATGCTAATATATAAGCACTTATAGACTTTTTATAAAATGATTGCTCTTTTCTTATATTAATATATATAAATTTTACAAAAATTTTTGCAAATTATTTGACTTTTCCATATATTTTAAGTATAATAATTATAGAAAGATGAGATACCACTTTAGATGTGGCGTGTCGTTCGATTATTATTTTAAATATTAAAATACATCTCTAACGATCCAACAGAGATGTGTTTTTTTCATTGTCTACTTTTCTTATTGCAACAATTAAAGCTACAAATAAGGCAATAGCGACAACGGTTACTATTGCAAGTTCAAAAAATAATATGTATATAAAAAATAAGTAAACTTGTTCTAATAACATGTGCATCGCCTCCTCTCTAAGTAGGATACGACACACCACATCTTGCTTCTCTCATCTATAGTAAAATTATACTTTATTAACAAATAAAAATCAAGTATAATTCATAAGAATATACGAAAATTTGTTTTTTATGTTTATGCCTGAATACAAAGGAATCCCTTAGTTAACCTAAGAGACTCCTTTGTTTTATTTGCTTTACTTCCGTGAAATAAATACATCCATACCGTAAAAACGATATTTTATTGAAGTAACTACATACTGATGATTTCTAAACCAGTAATTTACAAACCTCTTGACTATAAATGGCAGATGCTTTTTTTGAAGATGTATTGTTGCGTTTTCTCCATGTGCCACATTCCACAAACAAGTTGCATCAAATATAGCTACTTTTACATCTTCAATGGTAGAATTTGCTATTTTGTACCAAAGGAATTTTTTTAATATTTGCATTACTGTGTCATCTTTCATATCACCATACCTCCTAAAAATAGTTTTTTTTAACTTTTATGTTTTTCATATAGGAAAAAGGAACAAGCAATAAATACTTACAGAAGTTATTTACTTGTATATATATATCTTATGACATATAAATGCAAATTAGAACAAAAGACATATTAAAATTTTAATTATTTAATATCAAAGTAAATTATCTGTTATATCTAACCAACATCTAACCAAAATACAAAATTTGTGTAAAAATATTGATTTTTTCTTTTTATTTATATTAGTTAAATTATTGATAATAAACTCGGCAAACACTAGAAATACAGGCTTATTAAATAGTGTTATCTATCATTAAGTAACAATAACTATAAAATAGTGTAAAGCACTGTAAATCTGTTCTCATACGAGTACGAAGGTTCGAATCCTTCTCTGCCCACCAACGACGTATCTGTTCGAACTTTTTATAGAACAGAGAGATACAAAAATCAATCAGAAAATAAAATCTGGTTGATTTTTTTGTTGCTTAAAAACAATATTAAAATCATCCAAACGAAAGGATGGTGCGAAAATGAAGATAATTAAGCAAGAACTAGAATTTGAGGAATGTCTAAAACAAAGGCTTGAGTTTATATGTGAGTTTTCTAAAGTTACTCCTACTTTTATCAATGGTAGCATTA
>CAOKRJ010000018.1 GCA_948471115.1 uncultured Clostridium sp. | reverse complement strand
AAAAACATATAACTATTTTCATTCCAGTTCATACCATGATACTTAAATAATTTTTCTGCTTTTCTTTATGTTCTAGCAATCTTCTTTTTAACTCTTGGAACATAAAGAAATATAATTATTTTCTCTAGCAAAGACAAAAATTATTTTTAAGACAATATAAATAGCTTCTTTATTACAATAACCATTAAAAGAATTTATGCAATCTTTTAAGTCTTGTTCAGTAATAAATGATATGTTTTTATTATCCTTAAAATATGGTATTATTTGTGTATTTATTATATCGTTATATCCTTGTATGGTTTTTGGACTTAGAGGTTTAGGGTTATCATATTTTTGCTAGTTAATGATAATTTATATCTAAACCACTCCAAAGCAACTGTTTCAAAATCTTTTAAGGTAAGAGGTTTTAATTGGTTTTGTTCTTTTAATGTAAATGATTGATTTTGAAAAACATTATTAGATAGAACATGTATACTGTTATATGTAAATAAATGAATTTACATATAATTTTTTTGTTTGTAAAATTATTTAAAAAAATTTAAGCTAGAACATCAACTTACAGAGGTCTTAGAATCTATCAAATTGACAGTTCGACTTTTATTCCTATTATTAATTTAGTTTTAGATAGTGAGGGCATCGACTCTATATAACAAGCATGATGAAATAATAGTAGAGGTAAACACTTAAGTTAAAAAAGAAAGTAGGTGAATAATTTTGAAAACAGTATTAAGTGTAGAGGTTGCCAAAAGTAAAAGTATGATAATGCTTATGAATAGTAATGGAGAGATACTTATTGATACAAAAGAATTAGAGAAAATTTTTAAATTAACAAGAATTTATGATGATACAGCACTAAACTTTATTAAAGAATTTCCACATGCAGAGATAGTAAAAGAGAAGCGAAGTAAACTATTTCATAAAAGAGAAGATAACATTTCTAATAGAACATTAGAAGAAAGAGAGCAAATTAAACAGTTGTTAAATAAGAATAATAAGGACTATGAAAACATTTTAATAGCAATAGATAATGTTCCAGAGTTTTTTGGAGAAACAAGAAAATTATTAAAAAAAAATGTAGATATAAAACTAGAAACTTAAATGAAATTAGAGCATATGATAATGAAAAGTTTTACAAAATAGTTTTTTATAACGGAATAAATTTAATTATAGACTGTTTAAAAAACAAATAGCGATATTGCAATTTTTAGATAAACCAACCAACTAACTATTTTTGTATAATTATAGGTAGATAATTTTGTATAAAAAATGAATGTTAATTTAAAACAAGAAACATTGGGATTTAGTTATGTTTTTAACAATTATAAAATTACTAAATTTAATAATAAAGAATACATATTGCCTTAAGAAAACGCTATCTAAAAACAGGAGAATTTCATCAAATATTACACAATTGTAATAAATGACGATATTGCCCTAATCTAAAAATTAAAGTAATTGACATAAACTATTGTAAACATTATAATATAAGAAAAAGCAATTTATTAATATTGCTAAATTTAATAGAGATAGGAGTATGCATTATGCAAAGTAGCATAAATCTAACAAAAATGCCCACAAGTAAAGAAAAATTAGAAAAAAATATTAACGATTATGATATAGACGAGAATGCGCCATTTAAATGGAAAAAACACTTAGTATTACCAATGTTTCGGATTACGAACAATTGAAGAAGTGAAGGAAGAAGTACATAGATATAAAACACAAGAGGTCTCTTGCTTGATAGAAGATATAAAGAAGGACATACAAAATTCGAATGCAAAATGTTCATATCTAATATCATTTATTCCTAAAAATCAAGAATACAAATTGCCAAATGTTTCTATTAGCAGTATAGATGAATTAGAAACATTTTATGAAAAATACTTACAAACTGATAATAAAAAATATGCTGAAATGTGGTATTTTAAAAAATTTGCAAATAAAAATTTGAATAATTTAATTGGAAGAATAGCTATTGATAATAGACATGTATATGATAATGCATCAGATTTTAAAAGTTCTCAAATAGTTGAGCAAGTATGGAGTGCTAATCATAGGGAAATTGAAAGATATAATGAAAAACTAGGATTCACATTTTTATCAGCAAGTAGAGAAGGATGGAATAAAAGGTATAAGATAGATAAAATAAAAATCCCAGAAGGAATTAACATAGATAAAGATAAAATATTACGTCAATTTGCAGAAATTGTAAAAGAGATAGAATTAAGAAGAGAAAATATAGAGAACTTCTCAGAATATTTAAAAACTTTAGGTGTTAAAAGTTTTAGCATAGAATATATGGTAAGAGAAGGAAGATTGTCGTTTATAGACTGGGATAGTGAAAACGATATAAAAGTTGTAAATAATCTAATAAAAAATAGAGTAATAGAAAGATAGGTGAAGGAATGTATTTAACAGTTGTAAGACATGGTCAAACGGATTGGAATGTTTCTAAAAAAGTTCAGGGACAAGTAGATATATCATTAAATAATACAGGAATAGAGCAAGTTAATAATTTGAAAAAAGAACTAGAAAGAGAAGACTTCGAAGAGGTAATTTCATCACCACTATTGAGGGCAAAACAAACGGCTGAAATATTATGTAAAAATAAAAAAATTATATATGACAATAGATTAAAAGAAAGAGATTTTGGGGAATTTGAAGGATTGCAAATTGAGCAATTTAATTCAGATAGTTTTTGGAGCTACAAAAAAAATATTATATATAAAAGAGCAGAAAATATAAAGACATTTTTTTATAGGGTAAATAATTGTTTGATAGATATTGAAGAGAAATATAAAAATAAAAGAATATTAATTGTTGCTCATACAGGAACAATTATTGCTATTGATACATTCTTTAATGGTATTCCAAAAGATGATAATTTTTTTAAACATGATTTTAAGAACTGTAAAATATTTAGATATAACACATAAAAGTTTACATAAGTTGACAAAAACTGGAATATATTGTATAATGGTCACGAAACGTATTATAGTAAGAGTTACATTGCAGTTAAGCTGTCTTTAAAGAAGGAGGTTTTCGTATGAAACGGAAAAGCAGTAATCTTTTTGGAATACCACAGACTTATATTACACAGATAATAGAGAACGTGAGGGTTCCTGAAGGAAAAAGAAAAGTATTTGCGGGTAAAAGTTTAGCGAGTATTTTCTTAACAAAGTTTTGTGATGCAGGATGTGCACATTGTTTTTTTAAATCGGGAAAGGACAAGATTGTGTATCCTCAAGAACAATGTGAGTTTTCAGATTATGGATTTGAAAGGTTCATTGAATTTATTAATGCTTCCAATAATGGATATTTATTAGTTATTGGAGGTGGAGAGCCTTTCAAGAAAGTTCCATATGTAATGGACATTGTAAAAAGAGTAAAGACGGATAGGCTAATTCTTGTTACAAATGGTATGTGGGGGCAGAATTACGAAGATGCAAAAAACATGATTTTTGCTCTATATGATTGCTATAAGCAAAGAACAACAGCTACAAAGTTAATACTAAGGTTAAGTGTAGACAAATGGCACATTAAACAGATTGGATATGAGTTAGTAGATAACATTATCAATGTATTTAAGGAATTTTTTAGAAACGAGCAAAATTTTGAACTTCAGCTTCATACATTAATTGATGATACCTCTATTGATGAAATTGCAACTAGAAGAAAGGACTTTGAAGTGATTCGAACCAATGAAACTGGAATTTCCGACAATGAAGAAATTGTCAAAATAAGTCCATATAGGTGTAGAATGAACTTTAACGATGGATATGTTGTGTATGTTGGAATAGCTAGAACTTTTTATTCCACGCTTAGGCCAAATCTTACACAGATTAACAAGACATTAGAGAAAGCTTTACAAATTTACGATGATGATATGGAATTTAGTGCTTTTGATAATCCATCTATTATATTTAATAAGAACGGAACATTAGGACTTAATTTCTGGATAAATTACAACGGAAATGTGGCATTATGGGGAAACCAACAGCTTACAGATTTAAAAAATCTATATGTTGATGATTATCAAGAAATCATTAGAGGTGCATTTGAAAATGTTATAGCATATTCATTTTTAGACAAAGGATATAAAAACAGACTTAGGATTGTTAATGAAGTCAATCCACAAGCAGTAATAAGATCGAAAGCTATAAACATAAGAGATTATGCAGGTGCAGCCATATTGGAAGAAAAGAAAACAACTTTGTACTATGCAATAAGGGTAATTCAAGATTATTTAAGAGAAGGAACTCTTCAGAAGGATGATTTAGGGAGAATATCTGTAGAGTTAATGGAAGCTATACTTTTAAGTGTTGAGGAATTAAAGGAATTGTACAAAGAATCCAACTACACAATTATTAGCGAGTATATGGAAAAGCCAGTGTTCGTAAATGAAGACTGGAAAGATTTGTTTACACTTATTAATTTAGGGCATTATGATGTTTCAAAAAGGCAAATTGAGGAAGGACTAGATTACTACAATAGGTATGCGAAGGAAACTGTAAGGACTATTACAGAAGCTATATGTAATAATTCAAACAATCATTATGACCGTCTAAACGGCAGATTAACTTTTATGAAAGAAGAAGCACTTAACTGGTGTACTCAGGACAAATAATAGTTTGTCAAAAGCTTAGGGAGAAAAATACAGTTGTATTTTTCTCTCTAAGCATAAAAAATAGAGAAAATTCCATGATTATTCATTTTATAAAATTAAGACTGCTAAGCTTAAAAAGTTTAGCGGTTTTCCTTGTATAAGGAATAGAATAATAATTATTAGAAACTGTAATTTTGATTAATCTTTATCTTGTAAAAAAACAATCTGTTCTTTTCTGTGTTTCTGTTTCTCTTGAAGATTTTGGAGCATTTGTGCATCAATAGAATTTTTATTATTAGCAATGTAATTCTCTGTATTTCTGTAATTATCTTTTAGGTTTTGTAGATGTTCCTCTGGAGACATATATTTATCTTCATCCTTTATAACACTTTCTAAGTCTTGTATTTGTTCTTCTCTAATTTTTTGAATTTCCCTAGCATGTTCTTTATTATATGGGTTACCAATATTAGAATATTGCTCCAAGTGTCTTTCAGTTCTAGTATGATTCTCCACTAAATTCTCCAAATTCTCTAACTGTTTATCTTTTTTATCATTATGATCATTTACAAAATTTAACATTATAATATCCTCCTTTATAAGAATATACTAATATGTTTTGCAAATCGCAATAATTTTATGATAGGAAAATAATGTTTTACAGAAAAAATAGTAAAATTTTACATAATTAGCAAAGCTAAATTGTTACAAAAAAGTAAATAAAGGCAAAAGCTGAATATAGCAATAACAAAGGAAAAATAAGGAATTTGAGCTTTGTGAAATCTATGTGAATTTATTGAAAAGACGATTAAAATATAGTATAATATAAATGGAACTATTAACGAGTATCAGACTCCTGCAAAAGGAGTCTATAGCTTGCTATATCAAGCAGAAAGGCAGTATATATGTATACATATGTGTTGATAGCAGAAAGAAACAAAAAAAAATTTACTATTACCCTTATTGGGGAATGGCTTGAAGAACTGGCAAAGCATATTAAGGAATTGATGTCATTAAAAAAAGATTTTGCTTGTTCTGAAGAAGAGGATCATATAAAAATGGTTCTAGCCATTAATGGTTTGCAGGTGGAATATAAATTCCCTGCAATATTAGAGGTATTTTTAGTATGTTCTCTAAAAGAGATAGAGGGAATATGCTACAAATTTTTAAGAGCTAATCCCAAATCAGGGAAGATTAGTGGAGAGATAGACTCTCTTAGAGAAGCAGACTAACCAGTCTGCTTCTTAATTATAAAACCTCTAAATCATGTAAAGCAGGACCATACAATAACTTGCCATCATAATTAAATCTAGAACCATGGCAAGGGCAATCCCAAGTTTTATTAACAGGATTCCAAGACAACTCACAACCCAAATGAGTACACACAGGTTTTACCTTAAAAATATCACCATCATTATTCTTATAAACACCAACTTTAGAGCCTTCAAACTCAATAATCTTTCCCTCATTAAGTGCCAAACTTTGAATAGTATCATTAGGAATAGTAAACTTTTTAATAACAATAGAAGATGTCGCTTCTTTAATCATATTACCCATTTCCTCTTTATTCTGAATAGGATGTAATCTAGTAGAATCAAAAATATCAGAATAATCATTATCATTACCCAATATCTCGTCAACCAAAATATTAGAAGCAACATTAGAAAAAGTCATACCCCATTTCTTAAAACCAGTAGCAATATACATATTAGGCATAAGAGAAGAAAATTGACCAATATAAGGTAATTTATCTAAAGAAACACTATCCTCGGTTACCCATCTAGAAATCATTTTACAATCTGGATATATAGAATGTGCAAAAGTAGACAAAGTCGAATAAGGATCAGCAACACCAGAAGGCTTACCAACCTTATGGCTACAACCAGAAAGTAATAAAACATCTTTACCATTATCCTTAACAATCCTAGCAGAAAGGGTAGGTTGTTCAGCATTAATATACATACCAGAAAAAAGATTGTCAGGAATTTCATAAGAAGCACAATAAGATAAAGTTTGATACATTTTCAGAAAATAAAAACCAGGAGCATTAATAAAAGGATAACGAGTAGCCAAAATAACGTACTTCGACTCAACAGAGAAATTCCCAACCTTAGTAGAATAAATATCCTTAATCTTTTGAATATCAGTAACCTTAGAATTTTCAAAAATCAATCCATGATTATTCAGAATAGAATTACACAAACCATAAGCATATTTTCTGGGATGAAATTGAGCTTGATTAGGAAACTCAACAGCACAAAGAACATTATTTGTAGGAAGAGGGATATTATTTACTAATTTTGAATCAAAACCTAACATATGAGTAGCCTTAACTTCATCCTTAATATCTTGAACATAAGAATTAGACTTAGTAAAAACATAAGAACTTTGATACTCAAAATCACAACTAATCTTTTCATCATCAATAATATGTTTTATATTATCAATAGCCTTTAAATTGCAGTTCAAATATTTTTTAGCAGTCTCAGCACCAAAAGTATCAATCAAGTATTTATAAAACAAATCATGTTGAGCAGTAATTTTAGCAGTAGTATTACCACTTGTTCTAAACATCAAATTATCTTTTTCCAAAACTACCACTTTAAGACCTTTTTTACTCAAATAATAAGCAGAAGTAAGACCAGTAAGACCACCACCAACAATAGTAACATCACAAGAAATATCAGAATCAAGAGATTTAGATTTTTCCAAAATTTTTCGAACAGAATCAATCCAAATGGAATTCATAAAAACACCTACTTTTAAATAATAATATAAATTATTATTTGCAGTATTTTTATACTTTATTCTATTACATGTAAAATTATATTTAATATACAAATTAAAAAGAAAAAATTTGTTTTGTTCGCTTGTTTTTTTGTAAATAATATTATATAGTATAAGATAGAAAATGAGATAAAAGCAGATGTGTGTGTTACCTCTAAACCTTAACCTATGTTAAGAGTGAGGAGGTGAGTGCTTATGGTAGAACTTTTACTATTCCTAATAATAGTATTAATGTTATCAATAACCATAAATATCGCCTTATTGTGTATTATATACATAATGTGGACTGATAAACAAATATAAAAATACACCACATACGCTTTCGCAGAGCTAGTGGTGTAATTCAATTATATTGGGTAACACACATTTCTGTGTTTCTCATTTTCTAACAATATTATACACAGTTTTTTAGATAAAGTCAAATAGATTTTTATAATAGCACAATAAACTTTGTAGAGGAGATTATGATATGAAGATAATTAGTAAACAATTTCTAGATAACTATAATAATGAAGACTATGTATGGTATGCTTGTTATGGCTCTAATATTAATTATGAAAGATTCATGTATTATATAAATGGGAAATATAGTACAATCAATGGTTGCAATGATAAATCAGAGCCAATAGAACAAAGGCAATATATATTTAAATGTCCTATTTATTTTGCTGGAAATAGTAAGAGATGGGATGGAGGGGGATTTGCCTTCCTTGACTATGAACATAATGGTAAAAGTTATGGAAAAATATATAAGTTAAAGATGAGTCAGTTTAGAAGCGTTTTAGAACAAGAACATTGTATCTAACTGATTTCAATTAATTTACTAGGTTCAAAACGACTAGCCACTGACAAATCAATACTTCCTCTTTTAAACTTTCTACTCTCTAATTCACTTAAAACAGTCTCATAAGCCATCTCAGGGAAATTGCTCTCTTTACTCAAATGACCAAGGATAACAGTAGCCAAACCACTCTCAATCAAATCAGAAATAAGCTGACCTGCCATATTATTAGAAAGATGACCATTAGGACCTGCAATTCTACTTTTCAACAAAGTAGGATATGAGCAAATTCTTAAAACCTCAGGTTCATAATTAGACTCTAACAAAGCTAATTTACTTCCCATCAAACAATTCTTAATCTCAGGAGTCACATGACCTAAATCAGTTGCAATACTAATTTTAGTATTACCATCACTAATATTAAAACCACAAGACTCAATAGCATCATGAGGAGTTCTAAAAGGATGAATAACTAAATCTCCAATAACAAAATCTTGAGAAGAATTAAAAGTATGTATATTTTTCTTATCAATCTTTTGAACCTCTTTAGGAATTTTACTCCAAGTTTTAGAATTTGCATAAACAGGAATATCAAATTTCTTAGAAAATGTTCCAACACTCTGAACATGGTCAGAATGTTCATGAGTTATCAAAATTGCATCTATTTCATTAGGGCTAACATCAATAGAATCCAAGCTCTCTATAATCTTCTTAGCACTAACACCAGCATCAATCAAAATCTTAGTATTATTATTTTGAGCAAATAAACTATTACCAGTACTACCACTATATAAGCTACAAAACTTCAACATAATTACTCCGTCACTCTCTTAATATCAGCACCTAGTGCCTTAAACTTATTTTCAATATTTTCATAACCACGATCAATATACTCAATATTAGAAACCTCAGTCACACCATTAGCAGCAATACCTGCGATAATAAGAGCTGCACCAGCCCTTAAATCAGAAGCCGAAACAGGTCTACCATATAGCTCAGGAACACCATCAAAAAAAGCAACATTTCCTTGAGCATTAATCTTAGCGCCCATCTTATTAAGCTCAGCAGTATATTGAAAACGAGACTCCCAAATGCTCTCAGTCACAATGCTAGTCCCATCAGCAGTAGCCAAAACAATACCCATTTGGGACTGTAAATCCGTAGGAAAACCAGGATAAGGAAGAGTCTTAATGTTTACACACTTAGGTCTTTTATCACACCAAACTCTAAGAGTATCGCCACTAATCTCCTCAACATGAGCACCCATCTCCTCAATTTTAGCAGACAAAACATCCAAATGCTTAGTAATACAATTTTTTAAAGTAATATCACCTCTAGTAGCAACAGCAGCCAACATAAAAGTACCAGCCTCAATTTGATCTGGAACAATAGAATATGTACCACCATGAAGTTCTTTAACACCATTAATTTTAATGATATCAGTACCAGCACCATGAACATCAGCGCCCATAGTATTCAAAAAATTAGCAACATCAACAATATGAGGTTCTTTAGCCACATTCTCAATAGTAGTGGTACCTTCAGCCAAAACAGAAGCAAGAATAGCATTAATAGTAGCGCCAACAGAAACAATATCCAAATAAATAGAATTTCCAACAAGTCCATCAGTAGTAGCAACAATCTTACCCTGTCCAATATCTACTTTAGCCCCAAGAGATTCAAAAGCCTTAGCATGTTGGTCGATAGGACGAGCGCCAAGTTTACAACCACCAGGCATACCAACAACAGCTCTATGGCATCTACCAAGAAGAGCACCAATTAAATAATAAGAAGCCCTAAATTTGCTAGTCATATCTAAAGGAGCATCAATATAATTAACATTACGTGTATCTACCTCCACAGTATTAGGAGCAGTCTTAGTAATCTTAACACCTAAAGTCCTCAAAATATCACAATATATATTTATATCACTAATATTAGGTAAATTTTCAATAGTACAAACGCCATTAACCAACAAAGTAGCAGGTAAAATAGCAACAGCAGCATTTTTAGCACCATTAATAATAACCTCACCTTCAAGTCTAGTTTTACCATTAATAACAAACTTTTCCAAGTCAAAACCTCCTTAAGTTTAAAATAATTCAAACCTACTATAACATAAAAAAAAGAAAAATACAATAGATTAATGATTGATAATAAAAATTGAATATGATATAATGTCAAAATAAAAAATACAGTTTTATATATTAGTGAAAGGAAACTTAAAACACAGAATCAAGATGAACATAAAGAAACAATAGGAGGAATTTATGTTATCATATAAATTAAAAAAAGGAGACACAATAGGTGTAGTTAGTAGTTCAGAGCCAATAACAGAAGAGAGAACAATAGATATAGAAAGTTCTAGTAAATTTTTTGAAGACTTAGGTTTTAAAATAAAATTAGGAAAACACCTAAAAGATAATGAATTAGGATATGGGGCTACAGCAAAAAATAAAGCAGAAGATTTTAATGAAATGTTTAAAGACAAAGAAGTAAAAGCAATATTTTGTGCATGTGGTGGATATAATGTAAACTCCGTATTCGACTATTTAGACTATAAAGCAATAGAAAAAAATCCCAAAATCATATGTGGATATAGTGATTCAACATCTATAATAAATGCTATATACTCAAAAACAGGTCTAATAACATTTCATGGACCAAATTTTGGCTCACTTGCAAGTACAGAAGAAGGAATAGAGAAATATTCGAGACAAGAAGTAATAAAAAGATTTATAGAAGGAAATTTACAATTAGGAAATAATGAAGATGAATATAAAACAATAAAAGAAGGACAAGCACAAGGAGTATTAGTAGGAGGAAACTTAAGTTTAATATCACATCTAGTATCAGGAAAATATAATATAGATTTTAAAGACAAAATATTATTTTTAGAAGAATTTGTATATGAATCGCCAGCAGGAATGGCAAGTAATTATTTATATTATATGAAACAAAATGGAGTATTTAACAAAATAAAAGGAATGTGGATAGGGGCATATGAAAGTGAAATATCACTTGAAAAAATAGTTTTAGACACATTAGGAAATGAATATAACTTTCCAATAATCAAATCAAATAACTTTGGGCATATTTCTAGGAAAACGGTAATACCAATAGGAGTAAAAGCGAAAATTGATACAAGGGAAAAAGAAAAAATAAAATTAATAGAAAATTGTGTATTATAAAAAGGTGGTACTTATATGTATGATAATTGGCAAGAATTAGAAGAAGAAATAAAAGGTTGCAATAAATGCAAACTCTGTACCCGAAGAAAGAATATAGTATTCGGAACAGGAAATAAAAAAGCGGAGTTAATGTTAATAGGTGAAGGACCAGGAGCAGACGAAGATAATCAAGGAATACCATTTGTGGGAAAAGCAGGACAGCTTATGGACAAAGCTTTCATAGGACTAGGGATAAAGAGGGAAGAAGTGTATATTGCAAATATTGTCAAATGTAGACCACCGAATAATAGAGACCCTGAGCCAGATGAAGCAATGGCATGTATAAATTATTTAAGAAATCAGGTAATACTTGTAAAACCTAAAGTGATAATTTTATTAGGTAGAATAGCACTAACTAATATATTAGGTGAAGAATATAAAATAACTGCATCCAGAGGAAAAATTATAGAAAAAAAAGAAATTACATATATACCAACATGGCATCCAGCGGCACTTTTGAGAGATGAAACAAAGAAAATTGACTTCTGGAATGATTTAAAATTAGCATTAAGTATATTAAAAAACTAAAAAAATCCCTTTTAGTGGAATTTTTTTAGTTTTCATGCTTAATTCATAGAATTTAACTTTTTAGACATTGCAGATTTTTTTCTTGCTGCAGTATTTTTAACAATAACACCCTTTGAACATGCCATATCTACTTGTTTTGTAGCTTCGCTGTATAGTTTTTGTGCTTCTTCAGTATTTCCAGTGTCAACAGCAACTTCAAATTTTTTTATAGCTGTTCTATATTCAGATTTAATCATATTATTTCTTAATGTTTTCTTTTCAATGATTTTAGTTCTCTTTATAGCTGATTTTATGTTTGGCATCTAAATGCACCTCCTCTTAAATAAGTCTAAACAATATCGCTAAATATTGTATCACTAAAAGTTGCAAAATGCAAGTAAAACATGAAAAAAAATGGAAAATGCTAATTACAAAAAAAATTCTTATAAAAATATATTGACAAAAATTTTATTAAATAATATCATGTAAAATGGTGAAGCATATGAAAAGTAAAGAAGAGATTATATTCTTAAATAAAGAAATGTTAAAAAATCCAAAAATGAAAATATATTCAAAATTAGAAGGAAAAAAAATAAATTATATTATATCTTTAGATTCAAATGAAAAAGCTGAAAAATTCGAAGAAAGAATTGCATTAGCAAGGTTTACACAAGGAAATCTAAGAATGTTAAAAGACAATATAAAAAAATTATTAAAACTTGCATCTGAAGAAAAAGTAGAAAAAGCAGAAATAGATTCTTATATAGAACAAATAAAGGAAGACAGCGATATAGAATTAACTGATGAAATGATAACAATACTTTCAACATGTATTGATAAAGATAATCAAGAATTACAACAAATATCTGTAAAAAGGCAAACTAAAATAGAAGACATAATTTTGGATATTAATTATAATAAAATAGATGACTTATTACCATCAAAAGACTCAGAAAATATCTCAAATGAAGCCATTGAAGAAGTAGGACAAGATGTACAAAATAGACTAAATTCATTAAATTTAATAAAATCAGAAAAAGATGCAAATTTATATAAAGATAGTTTAGAAGCATTTATGGAATATCAAGAAACAGACACAGAAAGAGGAAAAATAATATTAACATTTATAGAAAAAATTGATAGACTAGATCCTAATACAATAATTGCAACATTAAAAGCAATAGAGGATAAAGACATTAAATATTCCAAACTATACCCTATATATCTTAGAATCCAAGAAAAAAGGGTAATAAAAAGAGTTCAAATGTATCTAATAGGATTAAAATTAAAAGAAAAGATTCCAGATGGACAATTAGAGAAATTTCTAGAGTTGTTAGATGAGCAACAAATAACAAATATAGAGGATTCAAACATAAATGAACTCATATCAAACTTTACAGGCAATGAAAATGAACAAGTAGAACAATATCTAAAAACTGGGAGAAAAATAGACTTTGAAATGATGAGATATATAAGCTCAATAGAAGATACATCAGAAGAAAAGGAAGAAGTATTAACTTACTTAAAGAACAGAATTGCAAGTATAAGGCAAGTAGGAAAAGAATTTGCAAAGTATGAATTAAGGTCATATATTGAAGAAACTGAATTTAAAGATGAAAATGAAACAGAACAAGATATTTTTTTATATAATGTAGCAGAAATGGAAAAAAAATATTTAATCGCAAAATATGGTGAGATACTTGAAAAATATAATGATAGAAATAAAATAGAAAGCTTAGAGTCATATAATAGAAAATTAACTGAACAAGAGACAAGAAGAAAAGAATTACAACAACTGTATGATGGATATAAAAACTTAGCAAACGACATGGATAAAAAAAGAAATGGAGAAGGAAGAAATGACTAATAATACAGAAGAAAAAAGTTTAACAGTTATAAAAGATAAAAATATATTTACCAAAGTGATAGATTTTTTTAAGAATATTTTTAATAAAAAAGAACAAACAAATCAAAATACAGAACAAAATCACTACAATAATCAAACGAATCGCCAATATAGCTTTGCTACCATAGATAACATAGAAATTAAATTTCAAAAGTTTAGACAAGGAGCTATAAAAGAAGAAGAATTAACAGAACAAGAAAAACAAAAAATGATAAAAATATTTCAAGAAAAAATAGCAAATGAGCAAAGCGAAATAAACAATTTAAAAAATAGAATTTTATATGTAAGAGCAGAATATTTAAAAATGAGAAAATCAAATAATTAAAAAAATATCACACCCACCAATAACTGAAAGAGTTAAGATGGGTGTAATACTTACTTTTACGAAAATGCAACGTATATTATGTTGCGGTTTAATAATTCACTAGAATCAATAATAAACATATCGACTACTCGATGAAAGAATCCTTCTAGTGACAACAGACAATAGCTTCGTAAATCAATCTCTGGATGGTATACAGGATTTTTAAATGTTATGTAACCAATTTGGTAGCTTTTTTTAATAGCCGTTTTAACTAAATAAGAAGTTAAGCTACTATCAGAAGGCCACCGATTATCGATTTCATTATCTGTTAATATAGTTACACTTAAAATTTGCATAAATGTGTCCTCCTTTTTATACTTTGAATCTTGACTCAATATTATATCTATTTTATCACAAAAATACTTTAATATCAAGGAATTGTCGAACAGATTTGGCAAATGTACATAATGTTACAAGATACTGCATTATTTGTCATGAAATTGTCATCCATATGTATTGATTTCTAAACAATTCTATTATATAATTATTGCATTAATTTCCTAAGGAAAAAGAGGGATAAAGAAATACTTTAAAATAAAGCCTTAAGGAAGGAATGGAAAAAAGTGAAAAATATAACTGAAAAATTATTAAATAATGAGCAATTTAATTCATACATTAAAAAAGCTCAAAGTAAAGAAAGTCCAATATATCTATTGGGCTTAACTGATATGTCAAAATCTTATATAACAGGAACAACATTAAAATTAATAAAAAGACCAATATGTATAATTACATATAATGAAATAGAAGCAAAGGAGTTATTAAAGTATTGTAAATACTTTAGTAAAAATGTGTTACTATTTCCAAAAAAGGAAATTACTACATATGAAATAGATGCACAAAGTAAAGACATCTTATATGAGAGGATAGAAACCATAAATAAGATATATAGAAATGAAGCAGAAATTGTAATACTGCCAATAGAATCAATAATGCAAACCATAATCAGTAAAGAAAATCTATATAAAAATATAATAAAATTTAAAATATCAAAAACATATAAACTAGAAGAAATAAAAGAAAAATTAGTAAAACTAGGGTTTGAGAGATGTGAACTAATTGAAGGAAGAGGACAATTCAGTATTAGAGGAGATATAATAGACATATCATTATCAGAAGCACAAGGAGTAAGAATAGAACTTTGGGGAGAAGAAGTAGACTCAATAAGGTATTTTGATATATCTAGTCAAAGGTCAACTGAGAACTTACAAGAAATAGATATATATCCAGCAAATGAAGAAATAGGAGAACTAACAGGAAATATAATAGAATATATAAATGACAACTATATGATATTTATAGACGAAATAAGTAGAATAAAGCTAAGAGTAGAAGCCATTTTATCAGACAATAAACTAATAATAAAAGATTTAATAGAAAAACAAAAAAAAGTACCATATGTATTAGAAAATATGTATGAATTCAATACAATTATTAAATCTATAAATAAATTTGACAAGATATACTTAGAAAGACAAGACTTTACTCAAGAAAAGGAAAATGTATTTACTTTTATATATAATGAACTAAAAGATATAGATGAAGATTTCAGTAAACAAATCAATGAAGAAAAGAAAAAAGGATATGTAAAACAAAAAGCAAGGCGACTAAGCAAAGAATTCAGAGAAGGAGAAACAGTAATATTTTCTGATTTGAAAATTGGAGATTATATAGTCCATAGGACAAATGGAATAGGGCAATTTATAGGTGTAAATACGATAGAAGCGGACAAAATAATAAAAGACTATATAAAAATCAGATATAAAGATGATGATATATTATATGTTCCAACAGATGCTTTAGACAGTGTAAGAAAATATATAGGTTCAGAAAATGACATACCAAAATTAAACAGACTTGGAAGCCAAGAATGGGCAAAAACAAAAGCAAAAGTAAAATCAAATCTTCAAGAAGTAGCAAGAAACTTAATAGAATTATATGCAAAACGTGAAAAATCAAAAGGGTATGCTTTCTCAAAAGATACACCTTGGCAGAAGCAATTTGAAGATGATTTCCCATTCAAAGAAACAGAAGACCAGCTAAGATGTATAGAAGAAGTAAAAAAAGACATGGAAATGCAAAAACCTATGGATAGGCTATTATGTGGAGACGTTGGATATGGGAAAACAGAAATAGCACTTAGAGCTGCATTTAAAGCATGTATGGACTCAAAACAAGTAGCATATCTTGCACCAACCACAATTTTGGCAAATCAGCAATATGAAACATTTAAAGAAAGAATGAAAGGATTTCCAATAAAAGTAGAATTATTAAATCGTTTTAGGACAGCAAAGCAACAAAAAGAAACTATAAAAAAGCTAAAATTAGGCGAAATAGATATAGTAATAGGAACACACAGATTACTAAGTAAAGATATAGAATTCAAAGACTTAGGGCTATTAGTAATAGATGAAGAGCACAGATTCGGAGTAAAACACAAAGAAAAGATAAAAGAATATAAAACAAATATAGATGTACTAACAATGACAGCAACCCCAATCCCAAGAACTCTTCATATGTCAATAGTTGGAGTACGAGACATGTCTGTTATATATGAACCACCACAAGACAGGAAACCTGTGCAAACCTATTTATTAGAATATGATGCAGAAGTTGTAAAAGAAGCAATAACAAAAGAGCTAGAAAGAAATGGCCAAGTATTTTACTTATATAACAATGTTCAAGGAATAGAAAGAAAATCAGTAGAAATCCAAAACCTAGTTCCAGAAGCAAAAGTAGTATTTGCACATGGAAAAATGAGTGGAGAAGAAATAGAAAATATAATGAGAGATTTTATTTTGGGAGAAGCAAATGTAATAGTATGTACAACAATATTAGAATCAGGAATTGATATACCAAATGCAAATACCATAATAGTAGAAAAGGCAGATAGATTAGGGTTAGCACAACTATATCAAATAAGAGGTAGAGTTGGAAGAAGTAATAAAGAAGCTTATGCATATATTACATACAAAAGGGATAAACTATTACCAGAAATAGCAGAAAAAAGACTTAGAGCAATAAAGGACTTTACTGAATTTGGATCAGGATTTAAAATAGCGATGAGAGACTTGGAAATACGTGGAGCAGGAAGCATGTTAGGAGAGATACAACATGGTCATATGGGAGAAGTTGGATATGATATGTACTGTAAATTATTAGACGAAGTAGTAAAAGAAATGCGAGGAATACAAGTAGAACAAGAATATGAAATTCAAATAGACTTAAATATTTCAAGTTTTATCCCAGATAAATATATAGAAAGCGGTAGCCAAAAAATCGAAATATATCAAGACATCGCTTTATGTAAAACTGAAAAAGATATAGAAAATATAATAGATGAAATAACAGACAGATTTGGTAATATGCCAAATGAAGTAGAAAACTTATTAGAAATAACAAGAATAAAACAATTAGCTAGAAAAGCCAATATAATAAAAATAATGCAAAAAGGAAGCAAAATAGTATTTAACCTAAATTCTAAGAAATTCAATATGGATGCAGTACCAAAAATAGTAGAACAATACAAAGACAAGATTAAATTCTCATCAGGAATAAATCCATATATAACATACAATATGAAAAATGAAAATGATATCATAAAAGAAACGAAACAATTTTTACAAATGGTTGAAAAATAATGTAGGGGCACCCTTCGGGCGTCCAAAGGTATAAAAATATACAAGATAAAATAAAGGGAGGATATAAAAATGCAAATAATCACAAGCAAAGATAATGAAATCATAAAAAACGTAAAAAAGTTAAAAGACAAAAAATACAGAGACGATAAAAAGCAATTTATAATAGAAGGCATAAAACTAATCGAAGAAGCGATAGAAGAAAACATAAAAATCAAAATGATAATTGTTTGTGAAGAATGCATGAGAGAGCAATGTATAGAACAAAAATTACTATATCAAATAGCAAAATATAACTGTATATATGTAACAGAAAAAGTATTTTTAGGGCTAACAGATGTAAAAACCCCCCAAGGAATGTTAGCAGTAATAGAAATGCAAAACACAGAAGACAAAATAAACTATAATGAAGATATAATATTTGTGTTAGATGGAATACAAGATCCAGGAAACTTAGGAACAATAATAAGAACAATAGACAGTGTAGGACTAACACAAATTATAGTATCAAAAGACACAGTAGACGCATACAACCCAAAAGTAGTACGTTCAACAATGGGAGCAATATTCAGAGTAAAAGTAATAGAAACCCAAGACATAATAAGAACAATAAAAAACATAACAAAACGTGAATATAAAATAATAGCAACAACATTAGACACAGAAAACTCAATCTATGACATAGACTTTAATAAAAAAATAA
Source organism: uncultured Clostridium sp. (assembly GCA_948471115.1). Classification (GTDB taxonomy): domain Bacteria; phylum Bacillota; class Clostridia; order TANB77; family CAG-508; genus CAKPSH01. Next base: position 6,736 of record CAOKRJ010000018.1, on the reverse strand, counting down.
TAGTAATAGGAAACGAAGCAAATGGAGTATCAAAAGGAATACTAAGCATAGCACACCAAAAAGCCAAAATACCAATGCTAGGCAAAACAGAAAGTCTAAATGCGGCAGTGGCTACTGGTGTAATAGCCTATGAATATGTAAGGAGAAAGGGAGAAATGATGTTCTAGAGATGTGGCACTGCTGAGCCCTTTACATATTTTTAATGGAAAACGGAACATACCTTTTGCCAATAGGGGCTGAGAATTTTGGCAATTTTTTAATGTTGTTACAAAACTTCTATATTAACATTTAGATTTACCAACATATTTGTATAAGTTCCAAAAAATCATGTATGTAATTGATTTTTTGGAACTTATATGTTATAATGCAATAGAAGGAGGAATATTAATGGAAAGACAAATTCTAAAAGAATTAAAAAGATGGAAAGAATCATCAAAAAGAAAACCATTAATAATACATGGAGCTAGACAAGTTGGAAAAACATATATAGTAAAAGAATTCGGGAAAAAAAATTATGATAATTTGATATATGTAAATTTTGAAACGAATAAGGAAATAAGTAATCTAATTTCAGAAAGTATAGACGCAAAATACATAATAAACAAACTAGAATTATTTTATGGAGAAAAAATAATTCCAGAAAAAACACTAATATTTTTCGATGAAATTCAAGCAAATGAAAGAGCATTAACATCATTAAAATATTTCTATGAAGATGCAAAACAATATCATATAATTGCAGCAGGCTCATTACTGGGAATAGCAATTAATAGAAAAAACTACTCATTTCCAGTAGGAAAAGCACAGATGATAAATATGTATCCATTATCATTCAAAGAATTTTTAACAGCAATAGGAAGAGATAACCTAATAGAAGAAATACAAAAACACTTTAAAAGTAATGAGAAGATGGATAAGTATATACACGAATTATGCCTAAGGCTATATAGAACATATTTAATTATAGGTGGAATGCCAGAAGCTATACAAACATATTTAGAAGAAGAAAAAGTAATATCAGTATTAGATATTCAATCAGAAATATTATTATCATATGAAAGAGACATGACAAAGTATGCAGACAACAGTTTATCAAACAGAATAATATCAGCATTTGATTCCATACCAGTACAATTAGCAAAAGACAATCAGAAATTCCAATATAAAATTATAACAAAAGGAGGAACATCAAGCATATTTGGTGAAGCTATATTATGGTTAAAAAATAGTGGAATAGTAAATCAAGTATATAAAGCAAATGCAGAAATTCCATTAGAAATGCACAAAGACTTATCAACATTTAAGCTATACATGAGTGATGTGGGATTATTTGTAAATAAAGCGAGATATCCTTTATATCAAATAGATTTAAATACACAGCCAACAATGATTTCAATGGGACCACTCACAGAGCATTATGTAGCAAATGAACTACGAATAAAAGACTATGAGACATATTATTGGGAATCAGAAGGAAAAGCAGAAATAGACTTTATAATACAAAAGGATATAAATATTATACCAATTGAAGTAAAAACAAGTACAAATACAAAATCCAGAAGCTTAGATCTATATATGAAAAAATATAATCCTGAATATGGAATTAGAATCTCCGAAAAAAACTTTGGATTTGAAAACAACATAAAATCAGTACCTCTATATGCAGTATTTTGCATATAAAATGTATTTTTGAGGACGGAGATAAAAAAGTTAGAATCAATATAGTAAAATTTTATCTTAGGAGGATAAAAAAATGAACATATATGAAGAAACAAAATTTATAATGAAAAAATATGGAATAAATGCAAACAAATCATTAGGGCAAAACTTTTTGATAGATGATGTGATAGTATCAAAAATAGTAGAAAGAGCTAACATTGCTAATGAAGACTTGGTAATAGAAATTGGACCAGGACTAGGAACATTAACCAATGAATTATTAAAAAAAGCAAAGAAAGTAATTGTAGTAGAATTAGACGAAAGAATGATAAAAATATTAAAAGACAGATTTTCACTATATGATAATATAGAAATAATAAATCAAGACATTCTAAAAGTAAACTTAAATGATATAATATCAAAAGAAAAAAAAGAAATAGGAATAAAAAATGCCAAAGTTGTAGCAAATTTACCATATTATATTACAACACCAATAATAATGAAATTATTAGAGGGAAAAAGCGACATTGAAACCATAACTGTAATGATACAAAAGGAAGTAGCAGACAGACTATGTGAAACACCAGGAGGAAAACTAAGTGGAGCAATTACATACAGTATATATTATTATGCAGAAGCAGAAAAAGTACTAAAAGTACCAAATACATCATTTATACCAGCACCTGAAGTAGACTCAGAAGTTATAAGATTAAAAATAAGAAAAGAGCCACCAATAAAAGTGAAAGATGAAGAAAAATTATTTAAAATAATAAAATATGCATTTATGCAAAGAAGAAAAACCCTAATAAATGCACTATCACAATGTGACATATTTAAAAACAAAGAAGAAATAAAAAACATTTTAGAAAGATTAGAGATAAGCGAAAAAATTAGGGGAGAAGCATTAACAATGCAAGACTTTGCAAATATTGCAAATAATATGTAAATTTGTGTTTTTTAGAATTATTTTGATATTACTCGACATTTTTTTATACAAAAAAATCAGAAAATGCTATTTCCCTAGAAATGCAAGGGAAAAAGGGAAAACGAAAAAATTTGACAAATGAGGTAATTAATAGTATAATCACATCATGTAAATTTTAGGAGGTATTATACACGTATGAAAGAAAACGAACAAGCATCTTTATCAATAAAGAAGATAGCTTTAATTACTATTGCTCTAATATTTATGCTTGGTGTAGGAGTAAGAGCTACTACAGCAAACTTAAATACAGTAAAAATCGTTCTATCAGATAATTACCAAATAGAAGTAATTACAACAAAAAAAGTAGTATCAGAAATACTAGAAGAAAATCACATAATAGTATTACCAACAGAAAACGTATTTCCTTCACTAGACTCAGAAATTTCAAGCGAAAATTCAAGCATAACAATAACCTCATCATCAGAGACACCTACGGAACTAACAACTCTAGCAGAAGAAAGTGAGAAAATTTCAATAGAGCAAATATTATCAAACTATTTACCAACAACAGAAAAAATAATAACAAAAACAGAAGAAATACCTTATGAAACAGTAGATGAAAAAGGAAAAGAAGTTGACTTAAACAACAAATCAAAAAATTATAAAGTACAAAAAAAAGGAAAAGTAGGGAAAAAAGAAACAGTATATAGAGTGAAATATCAAAATGATATTGAAATAGAAAAAGTAGAAATAAGCAGTGAAATAGTATCACAACCAGTAAAAGAAATCGTAACAGAGACATTAGAAGTATCAACAAGAAATTCAAACACATATAGAGTAAGTGGTGTAACAGCACAAAATGCCAAAAGTTTAGCGAAAGTAGTAGAAGGAATTGAACCACAAGTAAGAACACTAAATGCATCAGCATATACAGCATCAACATGTGGAAAATCACCAACATCACCAGGATATGGAATAACAGCATCAGGTGCAAGAGCATCATCTTGGTACACAGTAGCAGCAGGCTCAGCATATCCAATCGGAACAGTAATATATATACCATATTTTGCAAATAAACCAAATGGCGGTTGGTTTGTAGTACAAGACAGAGGTGGGGCAATAAAAAATAACAAACTAGATGTATATATGGATACATATAGAGAATGTGAAATATTTGGAAGAAGAAACTTAGAATGTTATATATATGTGAAATAATAGAACTTAGATATAAGAGATTAGGGGGGCGACTGATAGTCGCCCTTTGTTAGAAGGAAAGGATAAATTAATAATGAAATTAATTTCGTGGAATGTAAATGGACTAAGAGCTGCCATAACAAAAGGATTTAGTGAATTTTTTGAAAAAGAATCAGCAGACATATTTTGTATACAAGAAACAAAAATGCAACCAGGACAAGCAGAAATAAATTTTGAAGGATATAAACAATACTGGAATAGTGCAGTAAAAAAAGGTTATTCGGGAACTGCAATATTTACTAAAATTGAGCCATTAAAAGTCACATATGGGATAGGAATAGAAGAACATGACCAAGAAGGAAGAATAATAACACTAGAATTTGAGGAATTTAACCTAGTAAACTGTTATACACCTAATGCAAAAAGAGAATTAGAACGATTAGAATATAGAATGATATGGGAAGATGAATTTAGAAAATATCTTATAGATTTAGACAGGAAAAAGCCAGTAATACTATGTGGAGACTTAAATGTTGCACACAAAGAAATAGACTTAAAAAATCCAAAAACAAATGTAGGAAATGCAGGATTTACAAATGAAGAAAGAGGAAAAATGACAGAATTACTAAATGCAGGATTTGTAGACACATTTAGATATCTATATCCAGAAAAAGAAGAAGCATATACTTGGTGGTCATATATGTTTCATGCTAGAGAAAAAAATGCAGGGTGGAGAATAGACTATTTTATAGTCTCAAAATCAATAGAAAAAGATATAAAAGAAGCTATAATTTATAGTGAGGTATATGGTAGCGACCATTGCCCCGTAGGACTTACCATTGGAAAATAATTGACCTCTGGCGTTGTTACTGTTAAGGTAATTCCCATTCAACGTACAATAGTACTCCTCATGGAATATTACCTTCATGTGTCTAGCCAGAGAACAATTCTTTCCCAGTTAGATACTAAAAATTTGACGGATGGTAATAAAAATATCAGGAATAGAAATATAAAAAAGAAAGGAAAGTTAAAATGGAAAAAGAAAAAAAAGTAATAACAAAATGGTTATATTGGTTCACATTTGCAGTAGCAGTAATAGCGGTATATAAAGTATTAGACAAATTTGGAGAAGTTACAACTTGGATAAAAGAACTAATAAGTATTTTATATCCATTTATAATGGCAATAATTTTAGCATATTTATTTTATATACCATGTAGAAGCATAGAAGGAAGACTAAGAAAAATGGGACTTAAAAAAGGGGCAAGAGGTTTATCAATATTTATAGTTTATGCAATAGCTATAATCTTTTGTGTACTAGTTATAAAATTTGTAATACCAACAGCCTCAGAAAGCATAATGGATTTAGTAAGTAGCTTACCAAACTACTATACAAAAGCAATAGAAGCAATAAAAGAAATGCCAGAAGATTCACTATTAAATAAAATAAATGCAATACAGATAATAGAAGGTTTAGGAGATATAGATTTAACTCAATACTTTAGCCTAGAAAACTTAGGACAATACATAAAAGGAGTATTAGGGCTTGCAACTACATTATTTGATATATTTGTAACACTAGTAGTATCAATATACATATTAGCAGAAAGAAGTGCAATACTAAACTTTGCGAGAAGATTTTGTAAAGCAGTCTTTAAAAATGATACATATAAAGACATCGGTAAAAACTTTAGGCGCTCAAACGAAGTATTCTTTAAATTCCTATCAAGTCAATTATTAGATGGATTTGTTGTAGGAATAATGGTATCAATTGCAATGAGTATATTACATGTAAAATATGCAGTACTACTTGGATTTATGATAGGATTATTTAACTTAATACCATACTTAGGAGCTGTAATTGCAGTAGCAGTAGCAGTAATAATAACAGCATTAACAGGGGGAATATCTCAAGCGATATGGATGGCAGTAACAGTAATAATATTACAACAAATTGATGCAAACATAATAAACCCTAGAATTACAGGAAATTCGTTAAACATAAGTCCAATACTAGTAATCTTTTCAGTAACTCTATTTGGTGCATACTTTGGAATAATTGGAATGTTCTTAGCAGTTCCAATAGTAACAGTAATAAAACTAAGTATAGAAGACTACATAAGTGTAAGAGATAATGGAAAAGTTGTTAAATCACAATCTGAGACACCTGTAAAACAACAGGAACATAAAACATAAAATACTCATGAAATATTGTAAATATTTGTATAATAGGCTCCTTTTTGGTAAATAATAAACCAAAAAGGAGCTGGTAATTATGAAAAAGTTTATAATCTTCACAATAATTATAATATTAATATTTATGCTATCAATATTTATAGGTACGAAGCTTAAATTACCTAAAGTAGATGAAATAATACAAGAAGAGGAAAGTATTGGTAGTACAGAACAAGAGGAAAAGCAAGAAGAAAAACAAGAGGAAGAAAATGAAACAGAGATAAATGAAATAGAACCAGCAGTATCAGAAGAAGAAACAAACAAAGAACATTATGTATTAAGAGAAATTGAAAAACAAATAAAAGTATATAGCATAGATAATAACGAAAAAGAAGAATTATATATGAATACAAATATTGCAACAGAATATTTACCAGAAACAGATAAAGCAAGTTTAGAACAGGGAATACATGTATATAGTAAAGGAGAACTAAATGAAATATTACAAGATTTCGAATAACATAACTGAAAATCCTTGTGTCCCTGGTTCGATTCCAGGTGAAGGCACCAAAGGATAATATCGTCGCACCAGACGAAAAAACGATTAAATCGACTGTAAAAGGTCGATTTTTTTCGTGCCTAAGTATTGAAATTTTCGGAAAGGTGTGATATTATGTTAAACATAATCAAGAAACAAATCAATATTAGTAAAGAACTAAATTCTAAAATTGAGTTGGAACTTTGATATTCATATTTACCGTTCTAGGAACATCAAATCCAACT
>CAOKRJ010000017.1 GCA_948471115.1 uncultured Clostridium sp. | reverse complement strand
AAGTTTTAAAAATCTCATCAAAATCAAATCCAAATTCAGTAGCAGGAGCAATTGCTGGATTGGTGAAAGAAAATAGTAGAGCAGAAATGCAAGCTATAGGTGCAGGTGCACTAAATCAAGCAATAAAGGCAGTTGCAATTGCAAGAGGATTTGTTGCACCATCAGGAGTAGATTTAGTATGTGTACCAGCATTCGCAGAGGTAGAAGTAGAAGGAGAAGATAGAACAGGGATAAAGATTCTGGTAGAATCAAGAATTTAATATAGCTGAATATATATGAGGGTGCCCTTCAAACTTTGAAGGGCACCCTCTTTAAAATGTACCAAAGGAATATGCTTTAAATGTTTTGTAAGTAATTTTAGCAAAAAATTAATAAAACTATTTATTTTTTTTGCTTTTTCTAATATAATAAAGAAAATATAAAGGCAAGGGAGAGAGGGACATGAACTTACCAAATAAACTTACAGTTTTTAGAATGATTTTAGTTATAATAATGATGATTATACCAATAATAGATAAACTAATTGGTATAACAGGAGAATTCTTAGGAATAACAATTTCTTTTTGGATAATGAATACAATTTTTATAATAGCAGCAATTACAGACAAATTAGATGGAACGCTTGCAAGAAAATGGAATCAAGTTACGACATTTGGAAAATTTTTAGACCCAATAGCAGATAAAATGTTAGTATTAGCAGCATTAATTATTTTAGTAGAATATAAAAGAATTCCATCTTGGATACCTATAATAATATTAATAAGAGAATTTATGGTATCAGGGTATAGATTAATTGCAGTAGAAAAGGGTGGAAAGGTAATACCAGCATCAATTTGGGGAAAAATAAAAACAGTAACACAAATGCTTGCAGTAATTTGTTGTTTTGCAGATAAATTTAGTTTTGGACAGTTTATTTTTAGAGTTTCTAATGCAGGAGCAATGATAGAAAATAGTGCAAGCATATACATGAATAATCTACAATTTGGAGTTAATATTTTATCAACATCACTTTTAGTAATATGTGTAATAGCAACAATTTTTTCAGGATGGGGATATTTGAAAGAAGGGAAAGATTTATTAAAAGACTAATTGGGGAGGAAAACAATGGATAAAGAACAAGCAAAAAAAAAAATAAAAGAATTAAGAGAAAAAACATCATATTATGCAAAAAAATACTATGATGAGGACGAACCAGAAATCAGTGATTTAGAATATGATATGCTCATGGTTGAACTAAAAAACTTAGAAGCAAAGTATCCTGAATTTATAGACAAAGATTCACTAACACAAAAAGTTGGAGGTACTGTAAAAGAGGGATTTAACAAAATAGAACATGAAGTACCATTACAAAGCTTACAAGATGTATTTTCAATAGGAGAACTTAGAGCATTTGACGAGAGAGTAAGAAAACAGCTAAATTTAGAGAAAATAGATTACACAGTAGAAGCAAAGATAGATGGATTATCTTCAGCAATAGAATATGTTAAAGGTGAATATGTAACAGGAGCAACTAGGGGAAATGGTACAGTTGGAGAAGATGTTACAGAGAATATTAGAACAATAAAAAATGTTCCTAAAAAGTTGAATGAGTGTGTAGACTTGATAGTTCGTGGTGAAGTATTTATATCAAAAAAGGACTTTGAAAAAATGAATGCAGAACAAGAAATTTTGGGAGAAAAAACATTTGCAAATTCAAGAAATGCAGCTGCAGGTTCATTAAGGCAACTGGATAGTAAGATTACGGAAAAAAGACCATTAGATATCTATATTTTTAATATACAAAGATTAAAGAAAAATAAAATGAAATCACATTATGAACAATTACTATACTTAGAAAAATTAGGATTTAATGTAAACCCAGAAAAAAAATTATGTCATGGAATTGAAGAAGCAATACAAGCGGTAGAAGATATAGGAAAAAGAAGAGAAGATTTAACATTTGGAACAGATGGAGCAGCTATTAAAGTTGATAACTTAGACTATAGAGAAAAGCTAGGTACAACATTTAAAGTACCACGTTGGGCAATTGCATATAAATATCCACCAGAAAAAAAGGAAACTATATTAAAAGAAATACTATGCCAAGTAGGTAGAACTGGTGCAATAACACCAGTTGGAATATTAGAACCTATTGAACTAGCAGGTTCGACAATAACTAAAACTACATTACACAATGAAGATTTTATAAAAGAAAAGGATATAAAAATAGGAGACCATGTAGTAATACAAAAAGCAGGGGATGTAATACCAGAAGTGGTAGAGGTATTGAAGAAAAAAAGAAATGGTAAAGAAACAGAATTTGAAATGCCAAAGTCATGTCCTGTGTGTGGAGGAACTGTTATAAGGGAAGATGGAGAATCAGCTTGGTATTGTATTGGAATAGAATGTAGTGCAAGAAATTTACAAAACTTAGTTCATTTTGCTTCAAAATCAGGAATGGATATAGATGGTTTAGGAATATCTGTAATAGAACAACTTGTAGAAAAGGGCTATTTAAGTAATATTGCAGACATCTATTATCTAAAAAAAGAAGAAATAGCATCATTAAAGAAGAGAGGAGACAAATTTGCACAAAACTTAATAGATGCAATTAATGAAAGTAAAAACAATGATTTAGAAAGACTAATATGTGCGTTTGGAATAAGACATATTGGAAATAAAGCGGCTAGAATAATTGCAAGGAGATATGGAAATATAGAAAGTTTAATGAATGCAAGTATAGAAAGTTTAAACTTGATAGACACAATAGGGGGAATATCAGCGGAAAGTATATATGAATTTTTTCACCAAGAACAAACAATAGACTTAATAGAAAAACTAAAAAATGCTGGAGTAAATATGGAGACACACGAAAATGTAGAACTACGAGACGATAGATTTGCAGGAAAAACTTTTGTACTGACTGGAACACTTGAAAAATATACAAGAGATCAAGCAAGTGAAATAATAGAAAAATTTGGAGGTAAAACTTCAGGTACAGTATCAAAAAGGACAAATTATGTTTTAGCAGGGGAGCAAGCAGGCTCAAAATTAACAAAAGCACAAGAATTAAGTGTCACAATAATAACAGAAGAAGAGTTCGATAAAATGATAAAGTAGCCATATCTTAAGAGATAAAAATTAATAATAAATTATTGAAAATGATTGTAAAGATAAGTATTGCTTGTCTGTGCTTCAATTATAATGCTTATAAGATTAAGGAGAATAAAAATGCAAGACCATACATTTGAAGAATTTGAAGAAATATTAGATAAAGGATATCAAATATATTTCACATATCTTGAAAATAGGTATCTAGTATTTAAAACAAATGAAAACTGTTATACAAAGAAACTAGTATGTCAAGGCTCAAAAAATCCACCAGCCAAACTGGCTATGATAACAAAAAAATATTTAAGTGAAATATATAATTTTATGGAGGAGAAGGAATATAAATATGATACTTAGTAAATGAAAGGAGTGATTTAATTTGAAAGTAGTAATTCAAAGAAGCAATAATAGCAATGTAGAAATAGATAATGAAATATATAATCAAATAGATAAAGGACTTGTAGTATTTTCATGCTTTACGGAAGGAGATACAACTGAAGATATAGATTATATTGTCAAGAAGATTATTAATTTAAGAATATTTGATGATGAAAATGGAGTTATGAATAAAAGTATAATTGATGAAAATGGAGAAATATTATCAATTAGTCAATTTACACTTTTTGCAGATACAAAAAAAGGAAATAGACCAAGTTATTCAAAAGCTTTAAATGGAAATGAAGCAATAAAATTATATGACAAGTTTAATAAAGAACTAAATAAGAGTATACCTACATTAACAGGAGTATTTGGAGCAGAGATGAAAGTAAATATTCAAAACAATGGTCCAGTAACTATTATTATAGACAGCAAGAATAAATAGAAAGTATTGACCAAAGTAACATAATATGGCAAAATAATATTTGAAAACATGAATAAAGGAGTTTTTTTTATGGCTATTACAACACAGAGAAGGATTTATGAGCTAAGTACATGTGGAAAAACTGATGGAAGTATTGAGAAAGAATTTGATAATGCAAAATTGGCATATGATAAAGTAAAAGATAAATATAAAATAAGTAAATTTAAATATGCAGAAGCGCAAAAAGTATACTAATTTTTTCAAAAAGGTGAAAGAAGCTCGAGAATTAGGAGTTCAATTACCTGATTATGTTATAGATGAATATAATGAACAAAAAACTAAGTACTTATCAGAGATTTATTCAATAGATAAAAAAGGAAATAGAAGTTATATGTCACTGCCAAATATAAAATACGAGAAAGATATTGATAAATTAATATGGGAAAAGAAAAAGGAAAAACTAAACGATGGTGTAGAAAAAATTAAAGATGGTGCAAATAAAATTAAAGGTGCTATTGAAAATGGTATTAGAAATATTAATGAAGGATTTGAAATAGAATAAATTGAAAAATAATTAAATGGATATATCTATTTAATTATTTTTTTATATAAAAGGCTGTAATCGCTAGCCATTTTAGATGTTCTTCTTATAGTTAAATATTAAGTAAGGCGAAAACAAATAAAAGAAAAATTTTGATTTTTTATCATTTATGTGTATTAAATTTGCAATATATTTTTAACATTAATATAAATAAAAAATTAACATAATAGTGGAAATAGAATATTATATAATAGAGGAGGACAAAAACTTTGAATATATTATATAGTATTGCAGGAATCCTAATTCCATTCATTGGAACAAGTTTTGGGAGTAGTTTTGTATTTTTCATGAAAAAAAACATGAGTGAAAAATTCCAAAAAATAATAGTAGGTTTTGCATCAGGAGTTATGATTGCAGCAAGTGTATGGTCGCTTATACTTCCAGCTGTAGAAATGGCCGAAAATCAAGGAGTAATATCTTGGATACCAGCAGCAGTTGGATTATTATTAGGAGTTATATTTTTACTTTTCATAAATAAAATCGCTGAAAGGTTTGAAAATAAACCAAATGGTAAAAAATTAAATATGTTATTATTTTCAGTTACACTACATAACATTCCAGAAGGAATGGCAGTAGGTGTATGCTTTGCAGGTTTCTTAGCAGGAAATGCAGGAATAAGTTTTCTAGAAGCAGTTGTTTTAGCTATAGGGATAGCAATTCAGAATATTCCAGAAGGTGCAATAATTTCAATGCCATTAAAAGTGAAAGGAATGAGTAAAGGAAAGGCGTTTTTGTATGGAGTAATATCAGGAATAGTAGAACCAATAGCAGCTATTATAACTGTATTATTAACCAATATTGTGGTACCGATTTTACCTTATTTATTAACCTTTGCAGCAGGTGCTATGATATTTGTAGTAGTAGAAGAATTGATTCCAGAAATGCATAGTGGAAAAAAATCTATGCTAGGAGTAATTGGTGTAACTATAGGTTTTGCAGTAATGATGATATTAGATATTGCATTAGGATAAAACAATAAGGCGGACATTTTGTCTGCCTTAAATCGTTAACATTAGGTATATGTATTTATATTAAAAAAATGTATATAATTTATGATTTATATATAAAGGGTATTGATTTTTTAAAATATTAATAATACAATAATAACATGCATAAACTGAGAATGAAAGAAGAGGGATATATAGTGGTTATAATATTAGATGCTATGGGAGGAGATAATGCCCCAGATGCGACAATAAAAGGAGCTGTTAAAGCCATAAAAGAAGTAGGGGAAAACACACAGATATTATTAACAGGAAATGAGAAAACGATTAATTCAAGGGTAAAAGAGCTATTTGGAAAAGAAACAGTAGGAGAAATATCACCCCAAATAAAAATACATAATACAACGGAAATAATACAGATGGAAGATAAACCAACTGAAGCAATAAAACATAAAAAAGATTCATCAATGGTAGTAGGATTTAATTTATTAAAAGAAGGAAAAGGCGATGTATTTATTTCAGCTGGAAATTCAGGTGCGTTACTTACAGGAGCAACACTTTTAGTAGGAAGAATAAAGGGAATAGATAGACCAGCATTAGCAGGAATTTTGCCATCGTATCATAGTAAGCTATTATTAATAGACTCTGGAGCAAATACAAACTGTAAACCAATAAATTTATTACAATTTGCACAAATGTCTACAATATATCTAAAGAACACTTTTGGTATAGAAAAACCAGCAATAGGATTATTAAATATAGGAACAGAAGATACAAAAGGAAATGAACTGACCAGAGAGTCATATAATTTATTAAAAGAAAAATCACAACAACTAGGAATTAATTTTATTGGAAATGTTGAAGGAAGAGATGCCTTCTCTGGTAAAGTAGATGCAATAGTTACAGATGGATTTACAGGAAATATATTTTTAAAAGCTATTGAGGGGGTAGGAAAATTAGTAAAAAAATCTTTAACAGAAAGCTTAAAACATAATATAATATCTATACTCGGAGCAATACCATGTATGCCAGCAATAAATAGATTTAAGAAGACAATGGACTATAAGGAATATGGAGGAGCATTGTTTTTAGGAGTAAAAAAGCCAGTAGTAAAAGCACATGGAAGTAGTGATGAATACTTATTTTATTTCACGATAAAACAAGCAGAACAATTTGTAAATAATAAAGCTGTCGACAGAATGATAAAAGAATTTGAAAAAATGTAAAAAAACCATTGACAAAAATAAAAATCTATATTATCTTGATATTAAATATAAAAATAACAAAGGGAGGAAAATATAAATGGAAAACGATGAGATTTTTGAAAAAGTAAAGAAAATAATAATTGAGCAATTAAGTGTTGCAGAGGACTCTGTTACAAAAGAGGCATCTTTTATTGATGACTTAGGAGCAGACTCATTGGATGTAGTCGAGCTAATAATGGCATTAGAAGAAGAATTCGATATGGAGATTCCAGATTCAGATGCTGAAAAAATTTCTACAGTAAATGACGTTATAGAATATATAAAAGATAAACAATAAAGTGCTATAATCGTTAATGACTTTAGGATTTCCTAAATTGCATTCGAAAACTTAACTAGCAAAAGAGAAAATGGTAAAGCTCAATTTAATAACTTAAGAAATAGAGCAGGAATATTTCAATAATAATTGAAAATATTTTTGTTCTTTTATTTTATATAATAGGAAAGTATTACTTTCCTATTATATAAAAGGCTATAATCGCTGATATCCCAGATTTTCTCCTTATAGTCGAAAACTCAAATCGGGCGAGAACAAATTAAAAAAGATCTTTGATTTTTCTTTTTACTCATTGAAAAAGTAGATATATGTAAGCAAGAATTTTGCATTCAATCAATTATTAAAAAAAATATAAAAAAAAACTGTACTTTGAAATAAAAATATGATATAAATTATTATTGTAGATTATGATAATAGAGTGAATAGATTTATATATCATGAATTTTACACTCCGTAAAAAAACGCACATTGGAGGTACAGGAGATGTCAAAAAAAGCAGGTAAAGCAAAAAGATATGAAAATGATAAAAAATTAAACTATAAAAAGGTGCTTGCAGTTTTAGTACTATTTATAGTAAGTATTATGTTTATAATAGGGATAAAAAAACTATTTACAACAGGCATGACATCAACAGGAAAAATTACAGCAGTAAATTATTTTCCAGTATATAGTAATGGAAAATGGGGAGTAATAAATTCAAATGGAGATATTTTAATTGAACCTCAGTATGATGAAATGCCAGTAATACCAAACAATTCTCAGACATTATTTATATGTACATATGATGTAAACTATGAAACAGGAACATACAAAACAAAAGTAGTAAATGAGAAAAATGCTGATATAATAACAGGATATGAAAATGTAAAATTTATAGATTATATAGATGAAAAAGGCAAACTAGCATATTTACAAAATATATTAATAGTGCAAAAAGACGGGAAATATGGACTAGTAGATTTGAAAAATAAGGAAATATTGGAAGTTATCTATGATGAAATATCTCTATTAAATGGAGTGGACAATAGCTTAATAATAAAAAAAGGTGATAGTATAGGACTCTGTGATTATGAAGGAAATGTAATAATAAATGCAGAATACAAAGAAATAAAAGCAATAGGGGATAATTACAAAAATGGATATATAACAGTCAATAAAGATGGAAAATATGGAATAATAGACTTTAATAAAGCAGTTATATTTGAGAACAAATATGCAGATATAAAACCTATATATTCATCTAATAAATATGCAGTAAAAATTGATAAATCGTACAAAATAATTAACAAAAGTGGAAATGTATTACTAGATAGAAATTTTGAAGACATAAAAGATATAAATGACACAAATATTATATTTAAAGAAAAAGGAAAATATGGAGTTACAACTATTAATTCAGAAAACCATATAGGAGCTCAATATGAAGATATAATTTTCATGGATAATAATCATTATATAGCAAAAAAATCAAAATATGGAATAATAAATGCGAATAATGAAGTACAATTAGATTTTAAATATGATAGTATTATATATAATCCAACAGCAGGAATATTAATAGCTAAGAATTCCCAGAACCAATATGATATATTTGACTCAACGATAAACCTAAAATTAACAGTTGATGAAATAGAAATATTTGACGAATATATGACAGTTGCTATAGGAGAAGAAAATAAATCATATAATTTTAAATTTGAAGAAAAAGAACAAAAACCATTATCAGCAAATAATGATATTGTGCCAAATGAGAAGGATGGAAAATATGGATTTGTTGATTCTAAAGGAAGGGTTATTGTAAAACATGATTATGAAGATGTTACAGACCTTAATAAATATGGATTTGCTGGTGTAAAAAAAGATGGATTATGGGGAGTTGTAAATGCTAAAGGAGAGATTGTTATAAAACCAACTTACGATTTAGATGAAAGTCAAATTTTAGATTTCGTAGGTAAGTGGCATAGAGGGATTGGTGCTGACTATTATACCGACATGTAAATTTGAAAAATAAACTGCGTATTACGTCGTTATTTCAAATACAAAAAATTCTCAATGTACACAAGTACATTTCCGCTTTTTTGATTTGAAATGCCTAGTACTACTTGTTTCTTTTCAAAATTATGTATAAAAAATTACATATGAAAGAGGGGAAAAATGATAACGTATTGTGGAACAGACATAATAGAAATAGAAAGAATAAAGAAATCAATAGAAAAAATAGGACAACCGTTTATAAATAAAATATTTACTACAAATGAAATAACATACTGTGAAGCAAAAAATAGTGTAAAATACCAACATTATGCTGCGAGATTTGCAGCAAAAGAAGCAATATTTAAAGCCATATCAAAAGCGTTAGAATATAAATTTAATATTGGCTGGAAAAATGCTGAAATAATAAATGATGAAAATGGTAGACCAAATGTAAAATTTATAGACATTAATATCGATGGTTTAAAGGGGATAGATATAAGTATTTCACATTGTAAGGAATATGCAGTAGCAACAGTAGTAGCAGAGATAGAAAAGTAAAGGAGAATTTATAAATGGATTTTTTTGATACACATTCACATTATAATGATGAAGCATATGATGGAGATAGAGAGGAAATAATTGAACAAATATATAAAGAAGGAATAACAAAAGCAGTAGTAATTGGATATAATATAGAAAAGTCGGAAAAGGCAATAGAAATAGCAAAGGACAACGAATTTATTTATGCAGCAATTGGAATTCATCCAAGTGATATCGGAAAGACAAAAGAAGAAATTTTATCACAAATTGAAAAGATAAAAGAGATGTCAACTAATAAAAAAGTAGTAGCAATAGGGGAAATAGGACTAGATTACCATTGGGAAAAAAGGAATACTGAATTACAAAAATTTGCATTTAGACAGCAAATAAATCTAGCAAATAAACTAAAACTACCAATTGTAATACATTCAAGAGATGCGATAATGGATACAATAGAAATATTAAAAGACTACGAAACACCAAAATATTCAGGAATATTACATTGTTGTGTATTGAATAAACATTTAATACAAGCAGGGTTAAGTGTAGGATTATATATATCATTTGCAGGACCAATAACATTTAGAAACACTAAGAACACAGAACTAATAAACATAGTGCCAGAAAATAAATTACTAATAGAAACAGACTGTCCATACTTAAGTCCAGAACCTAATAGAGGGAAAAGAAATGACTCTAAGAACATAAAGTATACAGCAAAAAAAATAGCAGAGATAAGAGGAAAAACAATACAAGAAATAGCACAAATAACATATAGAAATGCAGAGGAAGTTTATAAAATTAAAAAAAATGCACATTGGTGACATAAAAAAGTGTGCAGAAATGAATTTAGTACTTAGATAAATAGAAGTAATTTTCATTTCTGCACATGTTTTTATGTCACCAACTCACATTTTTATTTGTTTCCAAAATCAATTTTAACATTTTGCTTAGCTTCAGCGGAATCAACTGCAAATAATGTAGCTGGTGTAAAATGAAACATAGAAGCAATAATATTTGAAGGGAACACCATCAAATTTCTATTATATATTGTAACAGCATCATTATAAAATTGCCTAGCATAAGAAATTTTATTTTCAGTATCTTTTAAATCTTGTTGTAATCCAGCAAAATTCTGATTAGCCTTTAAGTCAGGATAGTTTTCAGAAACCGCCATAATAGTTTTTAGTGCACCAGATAATTGATTATCAATTTCTACCTTTTCAGAAACTGAACCAGCAGATGCCCAAGAAGTTCTTAATTCAGTAACTTTTGTAAGAACATCAGATTCATGTCCCATATAACCTTTAACACATTCAACTAAATTTGGTATTAGATCAAATCTTCTTTGTAATTGAACATCAATTTGACTGAAGGAATTATCTACTTTTACCTTAGAGCCAACCAAACTATTATAAGTAGCAATAACCCAAAGTACTATAACAACAATGATTGCTAAAATTATCCAAATCATAAATTCTCCTCCTTAAAAAAATATAAATATATAATAGCACAAAAAAATAAATAAAACAATGGTATAAAAAAATAATTTTAGAAAAGGGATAGAGTTAAATTTGGGTTATGTACACATGGTCGTCCCCAATGTACATAAATTGTAAGTTGTCTTTATTAGCAAATATTTAGTTTTATCCATTTATTTGAACATCTTCACTTAAATCCAGATTATCTACAAATTCAATACTTATTATATGCTCATCTAACTTGCTCTCACAAAAGTCAATAATACCAGAATAATTAAATTTCCAGTTAGGATAAGCATCTTCCTTTATTATTTTAGTTATAATACTTCAAAGCAAAAAAATATTATCTTGTATTTAATTATAGCATAAAGAACACATAATTTTCAATTAATTATTCGCTCTACTTATTGAGTTTTATCAAACATATAACCACCAATATAACTGAATTCCCTTTTAAAAGAAAAATAATAACAATATTGTAACAAAACATCGAAAATTTATTAATTATAGTATATAATTGTAATTATTATATTTCAAAAAGAAAATTTGAAGATATAAAAAAGATCTACAAATAAAACCTAAAAATGCCTATTGATATTTTTTCATGTGTATAATATAATGATTATGTAAAAAGATAAGTTAAACTGTAGAAATTTATCATATGCAATATAAAAGGAGATGTAATCAAATGAACAACAAAAAGAAGATTATTGGAATTATAGTATTAGTAATATTAATAATAGTAGTAACAGTTACTATTATACTAATTAAAAAGAACGCAGATAAAAAGATGAAAGACTATGAAATTGAAGAGATTGCAGAAAAGGAATACAAATATTTTATTTTGTATACAAATGGCAAATATGGAGTAATGGATACAAATGGAGATATATTAATAGAAGCGAAATATGACAAAGTTGTAATACCAAACTCAAAAAAGGCTGTATTTATCTGCTCTAATGAAGGAGACGAAAAAAATAAAGTATTTAACGAAAAAGCGGAAGAAATATTTAATGTTTATGATAATGTAGAAGAAATAGAACTAGAAGGATTAGTAACATCATTACCATATGAAAAAAATGTATTAAAATTTAAAGTAAATAATCAATATGGGTTAATAGACTTAGATGGAAATAGAATTATAAAAGCAACATATGAAGAAATAAGAGGTTTAAAATATAAAGAAGGAGAACTTCTAGCAAAACTAGATGGAAAATATGGTGTAATAAACATAAAGGGAGCAAAATTAGTTAGTTTTGATTATGATGACATAGAAGCAGACAAATATTATGAGGAAGCAGAAAAATATAAAAAATCAGGATATATAGTATGTAAAACAACAAACGAAGGATATAGATATGGATATATAACAAATAATGGAGAGAAATTATTAGATACAAATTATAACAATATTAAAAGAGTAATAGATATACAAGGACAAGATATTTACATTATAGCTAGTAGTAATGGGCAATATGGACTAGTAAAAAATAAAGAAACGTTAATAGATTTTAAATATCAAGGAATAGAGTATAATGGAACAAACAATTTATTAATAATAAATAGAGGAGCAAAATATGGCGTATACACATTAACAGGACAAGAGATAGTTCCAATAGATTATAAAACACTTCAATTTAATGGAATATATATCTATGCAAAAACTGGAAGTGATATAAAATACTTTACCGCAAAAGGAGAAGAAGTAACAACAAACTTTACATCATTAGTACCAGTTAACAATGGGGAATATTATATATCAATAGATAGAAATGGTCTATATGGAATAGTAGACAAACAAGAAAATATATTAACAGAAAATAAATATGTATATATAGAGCATATGTTTAATAATTATTTTTCTGCATATAGAAATGAAAATGGACTTGGATTAATAGATGCAAAGGGAAAAGAAGTAACACAATTCAAATATACAACAGTAACGAAGATAGCAGATACAGAACTAATAAATGCTGAGAACATGGAAAACAGCAAAATAGAGATTTATACAAAAGATTTAACAAAAGTAGAAGAATTAGAAAAAGCGGAACTAGAAATAAGAGATAATTATGTAAAACTATTCAATGAAAACAAAAGCATATATATAGACAAAAATGGAAATGTAATAGACGAAAAGCAAGCATTAGAAAAAACGCAAGAAGCACCAGACACAATAGGAAAATACTCAAAAGAATACATGGGATATTCTCAGGTATATTATACAGACGAAGTAATAGAACCAGAGGATTAATAAATTTGAAGGAAGGCTAAATATATGTATGAAAAAATAGGAATAAAAGCAGAAACAGAACAACTAATAAACAAAACAGAAAAAGAAATAAAACCAATATTCGAGGAAATTGAAGAAATAGCACAATACAACAGTCTAAAAGTAATAAACGCATTTCAAAAATATAGGTTATCAGAGCTACACTTCACATCAACAACAGGGTATGGATATGATGATATAGGAAGAGAATGTGTAGAAAACATTTTTGCAGAAGTATTAGGCGGACAAGATGCATTAGTAAGAACACAAATAGTATCAGGAACACATGCATTAACAATAGCACTATTTGCACTTTTGAGACCAAATAATACAATATTAAGCATAGCAGGAAAACCATATGACACATTAGACACAGTAATAGGAATTAGAGAAAACGTAAGTTCACTAAAATCATTTGGGGTAAAATATGAGCAAATAGACTTAAAAGGTAGTAATTTTGATACAGAGAAAATAATAGAACGAGTATCAAAAAAAGACATAAAAGTAATACACATACAGCGTTCAAGAGGATATGCTTTAAGAGAAACCATTTCAATAGAGCAATTAAAAAACATAATACAAGAAATAAGAAAAATAAATAATGAAGCAATAATAATGATAGACAATTGTTATTGTGAATTTGTAGAAAAGGATACACCTTTAGAAATTGGAGCAGATATAATAGTTGGCTCTTTAATAAAAAATTTAGGAGGAGGAATAGCAACAAACGGTGGATATATAGTAGGAAAAAAAGAATTAGTAGAACTTGCAGGGGAAAGACTAACAAGTCCAGGACAAGGAAAAGAAGTAGGACCTACAAACGGGGCAAACAAAATGTTTTTACAAGGATTGTACTTTGCACCAAGTGTAGTAGCAAGTAGTTTAAAAACAGCAATACTTGCAAGTGCAGTTTTAGAAAAAATGGGATACAAAGTATCTCCAAGATTTAATTCACATCGTTCAGACATAGTACAAACAATAGAATTTGGAAATCCTGATGATATGATAAAATACTGTAAAGGGATACAGTTCGGTTCTGCTATTAATGCACACTGTGCACCAGAACCATCAGACATGCCAGGATATAGTGATAAAATCATAATGGCGAGTGGAAGCTTTACACAAGGTTCATCAATAGAATTAAGTTGTGATGGTCCAATAAGACCTCCATATATTGCGTTTATGCAAGGAGGACTTACATATGAGTATGGAAGGATTGGGGTTATGCGTGCTATTCAGGAAATGAAATTTGGAAAATAAACTGCATATTATGTCGTTATTTCAATGCAAAAAATGCCCAATGTACAATAGTACACCTCTGCTTCTTTGAATTGTAATGCTCTGTACTACTTGTTTCTTTTCCAAATTTGGTTGTATTAGGGCACCAAAATTATAAGACAAAAACTATGTACATTTGACAAAAAAGTAAAAAATATATCAAATTAATTTAATAAAATTGTAAAAAGATAAAAGAAATAATCTAATAATTTAGATTATTTCTTTTTTTCTACAAGAGAGTTTGACAATATTTTAAACAAATACAAACTATAATAGTACTATAATCGCTATTGGAGGTGAGAAATAAAAGATTGAAAGATAATTGTTAATAGCAATTCTTTTCCAATCTAATAATTGGACTAGGAGAGGAATGTGAACAAAATGACTATATACTTAGATATAGTATTTGTAGAAAACATAATAATGAATTACATAATTTTATTTGCAACAGGAATTATATGCAAAGAAAAAATTAGACAAATTAGAATCATTATATCAAGTATCATAGGTAGCATTTATTCAGTAGCATATTACATAACAGAAATTACATTATATGCAACAATAATAGCAAAAATTCTACTATCAATAGTAATGATATATGTTGCATTTAGCTCTAAAAACTTAAAAAAAACATTCAAATTATTAATAATATTCTATCTTACATCATTTGCTTTTGGAGGATGTGCATTTGCAATTCTATATTATGTAAAACCGCAAAATATATTATATCAAAACGGAAAATTTATAGGGTTATATCCTATAAAAATTGCAATATTAGGACGGACTACTAGGATTTTTAATAATCAATGTTGCTTTTAAACTAGTAAAAAGCAAGCTAAACATGGAAGATATATTTTGTAATCTAAAGGTTTGTAATAATGGAAAAGAGCAAACATTGAGGGCAATGATAGATACAGGAAATTTATTGAAAGATCCAATAACAAATTCACCAGTAATAATAATAGAGAAAAATAAATTATCGAATATATTACCAAAAGAAATACTAGAAAATACTGATAAGATAATAAATGGGAGATACGAATTTAGTGATGAATACCTTAAATATGCATCAAAATTCAGAGTATTACCATTTTCATCTTTAGGAAAACAAAATGGAATGCTATTAGGATTTAAAGTAGACAAAATAGAAGCGGAAATCAATAATGAAGAAATAATTAGAGAAGATGCGATTGTTGGAATATATGACAAAAAGCTATCAAACAGAAATCGATATCAAGGTCTAATAGGATTAAACTATGTTGAAAAAAATTGTTAAAACAATCAAAGAGAGGAGAGTGATAAAAAGTGAATATTTTAGAAATATTAAAAATAAACATAAACAATATTTATAAAAAGTACATAAATAATGCAGGAGGTCAAAATACTGAAATATATTACATAGGGGGAAGCCAAACACTGCCACCGCCATTATCGCAAGAAGAAGAAGAAAAGCTACTAGAAAATTTAGAAAACAATGATGAAGAAGCAAAAAAAACATTAGTAGAAAGAAACTTAAGACTAGTAGTATACATATCAAAAAAATTTGAAAACACAGGAATTGAAATAGAAGACTTAATATCAATAGGAACAATAGGATTAATGAAAGCAATAAACACATTCAACGTATCAAAAAACATAAAACTTGCAACATATGCATCAAGATGTGTAGAAAACGAAATCTTAATGTACCTAAGAAGAACAAACAAAACAAAAGGAGAAATATCAATAGATGAGCCATTAAAGCAAGATGGAGATGGAAATGAGCTATTATTATCAGACATATTAGGAACAGAAAACGACATAACATCAAAAAATATAGAAGACGAAGTAGACAAAAAATTACTAAGAAACTCAATGAAAAACCTAAACGACAGAGAAAAGCACATAATGGAACTCAGATTTGGATTCTGTACAGGCAACGAAAAAACACAAAAAGAAGTGGCAGATATGTTAGGAATCTCACAAAGCTATATATCAAGGCTTGAGAAAAAGATAATAGGCAAAATGAAGAGAGAGATAATGAGTAAGACTGGATAGCATGAAAAATTTACGAAGTAAATTTTGCAGGCTTCTAAACAGGAAATAAAAATTGTTATATCAAGGCTTGAGAAAAAAATAATAGGCAAAATGAAGAGAGAGATAATGAGTAAGACTGGATAGCATGAAAAATTTACGAAGTAAATTTTGCAGGCTTCTAAACAGGAAATAAAAATTGTTATATCAAGGCTTGAGAAAAAAATAATAGGCAAAATGAAGAGAGAGATAATGAGTAAGACTGGTTGAACTTTTGTAGGATAAATTGACTGTTCTTCAAAAAAATACTATAAAAAAGCATAAAGAATTAGAAATAGTAAAGTATAAAAATCCCTCTATTTGGAAATAATATAAAAAACGGTATTTTCAAAAGGGGGGTCTTTTTTTTATGATAAAAAAGGTAGAAATATGTGGAGTAAACACATCAAAGTTACCTGTATTATCAAACGAAGAAAAGAATGAACTATTAATTAAAATAAAAAATGGAGATAAACAAGCTAGAGAAAAATTTATACAAGGAAACCTAAGATTAGTATTAAGTGTAATACAGAGATTTAATGGAAGAGGAGAATCACCTGACGACTTATTTCAAGTAGGATGTATAGGACTGATGAAAGCAATAGACAATTTTGATATAAACCAAGAAGTACAATTTTCAACATATCGGAGTACCAATGATAATTGGAGAAATAAGAAGATACTTAAGAGATAACAATCCGATAAGAGTAAGTAGATCTATAAGAGATTTAGCGTATAAAGCAATACAAACAAAAGAAGCAATAATGAAAGAAAAAGGAAGCGAGCCAAGTATAGAAGAAATATCAAAAGCAATGGATGTAGATAAAGAAGAACTAGTATTCAGTTTTGATGCGATACAATCACCAATATCATTACAAGAGCCAATATACAAAGATGGAACAGAAAACATATTTGTGATGGATCAAATAAAAGACAACAAAAATACAGACGACAAATGGACAGAAGATCTAAGCATAGCTGAAGCAATGAAGAAATTAACAAAACGAGAGAAAGATATAATAGCAAGGAGATTTTTTGATGGAAGAACGCAAATGGAAGTAGCAGATGAAATAGGAATTTCACAAGCACAGGTTTCTAGACTAGAAAAAAATGCAATATCTAGAATAAAGAAGACATATAAATAAACTATTAATTTAATAGAATGATATGTGGCAAAATTAACAAATATGAGAATAAGAAATATTTGTTAATTTTGCCTAAAAAATTTGAAAAAACACTATGAAAAATTCATAACATATGATATACTATAAGAAGTTAATATTTTTATAAACAATAAATGATAATAACAAAATAAAATTTATAAATATATTAAGATTATAGGAACTTTATATTAAAGTTTTTTATGATAAATGAATATTATAAAGAATGAAAGGAAGAAGGTAAAATGAAAGAAAATAAAAAATTAAAAATAGCAGTATGTATATTGGCACTAATAGTATTTATATTAATAGTAATGCTTATAAATACTACAATAAACAAAAGAAATAGACTAAACAAAGAAGTTTATAAGGGTAAATTAGGTAGCCCATATTTCCATACTAGAAACTGGAATAAGGCAGATTTAGAAAATGCATATAGTGATGAATATGAGAATTGGAATAGTTCATATTACTGTGATGAAAATAATTACAACTGTGGCAATTGTGATAATTCATATGTTCAACATAGACACAGAGATAGTTCTCATTTACACAATGGAAAATGTAATAATTTCAATTTTTAGTAAAAAGACTTTTATTAGTTATTGATTTAGCAGAATTTACTATACAAATTATAAAAATAATTATTTAAGAACAAAGCAGAATTATGTTGCTTTGTTCTTTATTATATAATTTATGGAACTTTCATATTATATAAAAGGCTATAATTGCTAATACCCGTAAGTTTTCCTCATTTACATTTGAAAACTTAAATCTGTGAAAGGAAAGGATGTCAAAGCATTTTTCATGTAAAGGCATTAAATTTTAAATAATTTTATATAATCATTAATAATATTTTTAAATATATATTTAACCTTTTCAGCTGTTGCTTTAACATCTTTATGTGATAATTCATTGACATCCATGTTTGAGCAGCATATACCTGAAGCCATATTTGTTATACAAGACACCCCAACAACTCGTATATTGCAATGTTTTGCGACAATTGCTTCAGGAACAGTGGACATACCAACAGCATCAGCTCCTAAAACACGTAAAGCTCTAATTTCAGCAGGAGTTTCATATGAAGGTCCTTTCATATAAGCATATACACCAGTTTGTGCACGATTAGTATAACTATTAATAATATCAAGTAATTTCTTAGAAAGATTTATATCATATATTTGTGACATACTAGGAAAACGTACACCAAATTCATCCAAATTTTTACCTCTTAAAGAGGAATCAGCAAAAAAAGATAATTGGTCATTTATAACCATAAAGTCACCCTTTTGAAAATCAGAATTAATGCCACCTGCAGCATTTGTAAGCAATAAATCATTTATTCCCAATAAACGAAAAACTCTAATAGGAAAAGTAACTTCCTCTAAATTATAGCCTTCATAATAATGAAATCTTCCATTCATTGCAATTATTGGAACACCACTAATTGTACCTATTAGTAATTCACCAGCATGACCCGAAACAGTAGAAACAGGAAAATCTGGAATATCATTATACTTAATAGTAATTAAATTTTCAAACTCATCAGCCAATACTCCAAGACCAGACCCCAATACAATAGCAAGTTTAGGAGAAATTGTACCCATTTTACTCTTTATATAATTAGTTGATTTTTGATAATTTTCAAAATCCATAAATAATCATCCTTTCGTTCTTAAAAATATAATGTTAAATACTATAAGCATTTTCAAATATGTCCTATTATATCATATCCATAATTATGTTACAATTCATAATATCTAAATAATAAATTATAGGGGAAGGTCTCGTGTCTGCCCATCGAAATAGATAGAAATTTTGTACAATTATAATATGTATTAAATAACTGTTTAACTGTACTTTATGTGTGTCTCCTAAAGGAAGAAAAAAGATGGAAGAAAAATATTATTACACAGACTAATAAGGTAAATAACGCATAACACGAAAAACCTGCATTGGTGCAGGTTTTTTCGTATACTATTGCTTCTTTATCTTAGGTTTTGAAATTAGAGAAGCTATATATCCAAAGAACACAGCTGCTGCAATTCCACCTGCTGCTGCCTTAACACCACCAGTAAAAGCACCAATAATACCAGTATCCTTTACGCCTTCTATTGCACCTTTAGCCAAATTATAGCCAAATCCAGTTAAAGGAACAGTTGCACCAGCACCAGCAAAATCTACTAAATATTTATATAACCCTAGACCACCTAAAATAGTACCAACTGTTACATATAGTACTAAAATTCTAGCAGGAGTAAGCTTAGTTTTATCAATAAGAATCTGTGCAATTATGCACAAAACTCCACCAATAATAAAACACCATAAATACTGCATAAAATCTATATTACTAAAAAATTTTGACATTTAAAATTCTCCTTTCCTAAAAACTATCAAAGCTGTAATATTAATTAAGCTATAATTTATAGCTCAATAGAAACTGCATGTGCAATTCCAGGAATAGTTTCTCCTTGTTGAGCAGATGTAGAGTTTGTAAGAGCACCAGTTGCAACAAGTAAAACTTTTTGTACTTTTTTCTGTTGCAATTGTTTAAAAACATAGCCAGAAAAAACAGTTCCGCAACAAGCACAACCACTACCACCAGAATGTGTATCTTGAGTTGCTTTATCAAAGATTAAAACACCACAGTCATTGTAGTTTGATTTAATATTATATCCATGAGTTTTTATCATGTCTACAGTAATTTCTTTACCAATATGACCCAAATCTCCAGTCAATATCAAATCATAATAACTAGGAGCACGTCCAGTATCCTGAAAATGAGTAAGGAGTGTATCAACTGCTGCTGGAGCCATAGCAGCACCCATATTATTAGCGTCTTTTATACCAAGGTCTACAATTTTACCAGGAGTTATATGAGTAATATATGGACCATTACCAGACTTTGAAAGAACTGCTGCGCCAGATCCTGTAACTGTCCATTGAGAAGTAGGAGGTCTTTGATTTCCCAATTCTAGTGGAAACCTAAATTGCTTCTCTGCACTACAGAAATGACTAGAAGTTGCACATAATACATTTTCAGCAGCACAACCATCAATAAATACACTACCTAAAGACATAGACTCAACAAAGGTAGAACAAGCCCCAAAAACTCCAAAAAATGGAATATTTAATTCTCTTAAACCAAAACTAGAAGAAATACATTGATTAAGTAAATCTCCAGCAAAGCAATAATCAATACTCTGACTAGGAATACTAGATTTAGCAACAGCTAAACTAACAGTTTCTTTTATAATTTTACTTTCAGCTTTCTCCCAAGTTTCCTCTCCCCAAAACTCATCATCTAAACACTTATCAAAATATGATGCCAAAGGACCATCAGATTCCTTAGGACCAACAATACAAGCAGTAGATGTAATAGTAGGAGGAGTATCAAATTTTATAGTTTGTTTTCCTAACTTTTGCATAAAATTATCTCCTTTTTAATAATTATTAAATATTTATTAAATGTAGTGGCACCGTTTAAGGGAATAGCCATAAGAAGTGACACCACTGTGCCATTATAATTTTTCAATTTTACATTAGCACAAAATACACCAATCCAACCAATATAGATGTAGATATACCATAAACAAGGACTGGACCTGCAACTGTAAACATCTTTGCACCAACACCCATTATATAGCCCTCGGACTTATACTCCATAGCAGGTGATACAATAGAATTAGCAAATCCAGTAATAGGAATTAAAGAACCTGCACCAGCAAATTTACCTATTTTATTAAACACATTAAGACCAGTAAGAAAAGCACTTAAACCAATTAAAACAATAGAGCATACAGTTCCAGAAAGTTCAACACTTAATCCCCTTGCCTTACAGATATCTAAAATGACTTGACCTATACAACAAATAAGACCACCAACCAAAAAGGCACACAAGCAATTCTTTAATATTGGAGAATTTGGTGACTTTTTATCTACATAATCTTGATATTGTTTAGGTGTTTCAAAATTATCCATAACAACCTCCATTAAAAATATTTTAAACATATTATTTACAGCAAAAAACAAAAATATGCGATATTATTATAAAAAATGTAAATTAAAAGCAACAGACTCTTAAAAAGTTTCGACTTTTTTGTCAGTAACATGTTGACATGTACGATAAACTATGATAGAATATGAAAACGTGGCGAAACGTGGAAAAATGTACCCGTTTCCTTTTATACGCATCACATCGTTAAAAGATTTAAAATAAAAGCAAGAAATTACGGAGGTGTATTTAAATGGCAGCAAAAGGACCAAGAGAAAGTATAACATTAGAATGTACAGAGTGTAAAAGAAGAAATTATATGACATCAAAAAATAAGAGAAACAATGCAGAAAGATTAGAAATAATTAAATATTGTAAATTCTGCAAAAAACGTACTATACATAAAGAAACTAAATAATAAATAACTTTTAGGAGGTACAAAAGGTGGCAAAACAAGAAAAGGAAAAAGAAAATAAGAAACAAAAACATTTTTGGAAAGATTTTAAAGCTGAATTAAAGAAAGTTATTTGGCCAACAAAAAAGCAACTAACAAATAATACACTTGTTGTTGTTGCTATGGTTTTAGTTACTACTGTAATAGTTCTAATATTAGATTTAGCATTTGAAGCTTTAAATACATATGGAATAAACAAAGTAAAACATAAAGTACAAGACTCAATTTCTGCAAATGTTGATGAAAATGAAGACAACTCAGAAAACAATAAAGATGAGGAAGAAAATAATAACGAAGAAAGTAATCAAGAAACAGACTCTAATAGCAATGAAGATAATCAAGAACCAGTAGAAAATAATCAAATATCAGAGCAACAATAATATAAGGAGGTCTAATAATGTCCCATCAAAATGAAGACTTAATACCAAGATGGTATGTAATACACACATATTCAGGATATGAAAATAAAGTAAAAACAGACTTAGAAAAAACTGTAAAAAATAGAGAACTTGAAGATTACTTTTTTGAAATAATTGTACCAATGGAAGAACAAATTGAAATCAAAGAAGGAAAAAGAGAAACAAAGTTAAAAAAGGTTTTTCCAGGATATGTATTAATAAAAATGATAGTAACAGATTCTACATGGTATATTGTAAGAAATACAAGAGGAGTTACAGGGTTCGTTGGTTCAGGAACTAACCCAATACCACTTACAGACGATGAAATTAGAGCAATGGGATTTGAGACCGTTCCAGTTAATATAGATTACAGCATAAAAGACTCTGTAAGAATTATAGGTGGAGCATTAGAAGGATTTGTAGGAACTGTTGAAGAAATCAACAAAGAAAAAGCAAAAGTTAAAGTTATAGTTTCAATGTTTGGAAGAGAAACACCAGTAGAACTAGAATTTTCTCAAGTCCAAAAAGTCTAAATAGAGTTAACTTGATATAACACAAAATATATCTTTAATAATTATAGAATAAAACAGAAATAATTAAAAGGAGGTGCAAGAAAAAATGGCACAAAAAGAAATCACAAATGTTATAAAATTACAAATAGAAGCAGGAAAGGCAACACCAGCTCCACCAGTAGGTCCAGCATTAGGTTCAAGTGGAGTAAACATTATGCAATTCGTAAAAGAATTTAATGACAAAACAGCAAATCAACCAGGAATGACAATACCAGTAGTAATAACAGTATATAAAGACAAATCATTCACATTCATAACAAAAGTTCCACCAGTTGCTGTATTAATAAAAAAAGCAATAAAAATAGAAAAAGGTTCAGGAAAACCAAACAAAGAAAAAGTAGCGAAAATAACAAAAGAACAAATAAAACAAATAGCAGAACAAAAAATGGAAGATTTAAATGCAGCGACAGTAGAAGCTGCTATGAACATGGTAGCAGGAACAGCTAGATCAATGGGTGTAGTCGTTACAGACTAAAACGAATGAAAAGTGGCATCTTGCATTGTCAAGCGTCGCAAAAAATCTTTCAACATACACCTGTATAGTTTCAAGATTTTTTATTAGCTTTCCTAGCAATATACCACTTTTGCTTCGTTTATAATATATTTATATAATTAAAATTGGGAGAATGTAAAAAACATTCGTTAAAACCAAAGGAGGTAAAAATGAAAAGAGGAAAAAGATATCAGGAAGCATTAAAGCTAATTGATACAAGCAAAGCTTATGAAGCAAAAGAAGCATTTGAAGTAATGGAAAAACTACCAAAAACAAAATTTGACGAAACAGTTGAACTACATGTAAGACTAGGAGTAGACTCAAAACATGCAGATCAACAAGTTAGAGGAACAGTAGTATTACCAAATGGAACAGGAAAATCAGTAAAAGTATTAGTTTTTGCAAAAGGACCAAAAGCAGAAGAAGCAGAAAAAGCAGGAGCAGACTTTGTAGGAGCAGAAGAACTAATACCAAAAATAGAAAAAGAAAACTGGTTTGACTATGATGTAATTGTTGCAACACCTGACATGATGGGAGTTGTAGGAAGATTAGGAAAAGTATTAGGACCAAAAGGACTAATGCCAAACCCTAAATCTGGAACAGTAACAATGGATGTAGCAAAAGCGATAGCAGAAATTAAATCTGGTAAGGTAGAATATAGACTAGACAAAACAAACATAATACACTTAGGATTTGGAAAAGTATCATTTGGAACTGACAAATTATTAGAAAACTACAATACAGTAATGGATGCAATAATAAAAGCAAAACCATCAGCAGCAAAAGGACAATACATCAAAAGTGTATATGTAACAACAACAATGGGTCCATCATTAAGTATAGACCAAAAATAGTTAAAATTATAAAACCTAAATATCATGCCAAAGACAGTAGGTAAAAATAAATCCTACCGAGGTATAAAACGGTAAGACCCGTATTATGCATCGTATTGGCATAATATGGGTCTTTAATTATAAACGAATAATAATATAATTATTCACTAAATATTATTAACTACAAAGGGAGGTGAAAAAATGGCAAATGCAAAAATAATAAACAAAAAAGAAGAACAAGTTAATGCTTTAGCAGAAAAAATGAAAGATGCAAAGCTAATATTATTAGCAGAATATAGAGGAATCAATGTAGAAGACGTAACAGAGTTAAGAGCAAAATTAAGAAAAAGCAACTCTGAATACAAAATAACAAAAAACAACATAACAAGAAGAGCACTAGAAAAATGTGGAATAGAAGGAATAGAAGTAGAAGGACCTCTTGCAATAATAATAGGGCATGAAGAATACTTAGAACCTGCAAAAGCGATATATGAATATACAAAAGAGCATGACTTTTACAAAATCAAAGGAGGAGTAGTAGAAGGAAAAGTAATGACAGCAGAAGAAATAATAACACTAGCAAAACTACCATCAAGAGAAACACTAATAGGAATGTTAGCGGGAGGACTACTTGGAACAATATCAAAACTAGCCGTTGCGCTTGATCAAGTAAGATTACAGAAGGAAGGGGCTCAAGCCTAAAGTGCAAAAGGCGTGAAAAATTTGTAATACAAATTTTACTCGCCAATAAAGCTTGATCAAGTAAGATTACAGAAGGAAGGGGCTCAAGCCTAAAGTGCAAAAGGCGTGAAAAATTTGTAATACAAATTTTACTCGCCAATAAAGCTTGATCAAGTAAGATTACAGAAGGAAGGGGCTCAAGCCTAAAGTGCAAAAGGC
>CAOKRJ010000016.1 GCA_948471115.1 uncultured Clostridium sp. | reverse complement strand
GGTATTTTATTAAATGCTTTCTCTAACATATCAACTACTTGTGCAAACACTGGATTCCTTGATAGATTAAAACTAATTACTTCTTCATTAAATAAATCTACTATATTAAATAAATCTACTATTGGTGATAAATAAATTTTCTCTTTATGTACTTTAAACTCTGTTACTTCAGTAACCAATTTTTGATTTGGCTCTTCTTCTTCAAATTCCCTATTTAAAAGATTATCACATATTTTTCCTACTTCACCTTTATATGACTTGTATTTTTGTACTCTTATAAAACATTGTAATCCTAATTCTTTCATAAGTTTTCTCACTGTTTTATGATTAATACAAAAATCTCTATTATGTAGTTCTAATGTAATTCTTCTATATCCATATCTTCCTTTATTTTCGTGGTAAATAGCTATTATTTCCTCTTTTATTTCTTTATATTTATCTGGTTCTTTCATCCTATTTAATTTATAATAAAATGTACTTATTGTTACTTCTGCGTATTTTAACAAAGCCTCTAATTTGAATTCATGCCTTAATTCATCTATTACAATTACTTTTTCGATTGTTTTGGCTTCGTTCTTTTCTGAACTAAGGCTTGCAATTTTTTTAAGTATGCATTTTCCATTCTAAGTCTTTGAACTTCTTCTATTAATCTTCTTCATTTTCTTTAGATAATTTCTTTTTTCTTGGTTTAGAACTCAAATTTTTCTTCTACCTCATCGCTCTTTATATAGAGCTTGTGGACCTTCCTCATAATATATACGTTCCCATTTTGAAACAACATTTACACAGCCTAAATTAAAGTGATGTGATGCTTCTTGGCAAGAACAAATGGTTATAGTACATATATTCTACCACATTTTGTTTAAATTCTCCGTTATATGACGTTTTTAGATTTTTTATTAAGCCTTTTTCTCCATGTTCTTCATATCTTTTTACCCATTTTCTTACCGTATCGAAAGCTGGTATTCCAAATTTGTCAGCAGTTGTTTCATATCCTCCATTTTTTAAGTAATATTGTACTACTCCTAATCTAAATTCATCTGAATATTTTTACATAAAATGAACCCTCCTTATTAAACTTTTTTGTCTAATAATTTGGGTTCACTTCATTTTTGCTCTATTTAGTTTTTTATAATTTTAATTTAATATTTATGTAAAATTTAATATTTATTCTTCATTTGAATTGTTTTTTCTTTTTTCCTCTTCTATATCTTCTTCTGGTTCAACAAGCTCAAAACTTACTACTTTTCCTCCATCATTTGTTCTTATTAATGTGACACCTTGAGTTGAACGTCCTAATACACTAACCTCAGAAACTTT
Organism: uncultured Clostridium sp.; assembly: GCA_948471115.1. Taxonomy (GTDB): domain Bacteria; phylum Bacillota; class Clostridia; order TANB77; family CAG-508; genus CAKPSH01. Next base: position 24,345 of record CAOKRJ010000016.1, on the reverse strand, counting down.
TAATCTTATAACTATTCCTGTATCTGTTATTAGCATTACATCTTCGTTTCCATCTGTTATTTTTATTCCTACAACTTTTCCTGTTTTTGAAGTAATTTTATATGTTGTTACTCCTTTTCCTCCTCTTATTTGAACTCTGTATTCGTCAAGTTCTGTTCTTTTCCCAAATCCATTTTCAGTTATTGTTAATAATGTTGCTTTGCTTCCAGTTATAATTGATTCCATTCCTATTACAACATCATCTGAATCTAATTTTATTCCTATTACACCTTGTGATACTCTTCCCATTGGTCTTACATCTTTCTCATCAAATGTTATACATTGACCATTTTGTGTTACTAAAACTACATTGTCTTCTCCGTCTGTCAATCTTACTGAAATTAATTCATCATCGTCTTTTAGTGCAATTCCTTGTAATCCTGTTTTTCTTGATGAATCATACTCTGTAAGTGGCGTCTTTTTTATAATTCCTCTCTTTGTTGACATTAGTAAGTATTTTCCATCTGCAAAATTTTGTATTGGTATGATTGCTGATACTTTTTCTCCTGGATCTAAACTTAATAAATTAACTATTGCTGTTCCTTTTGCTGTTCTACCTGCTTCTGGTACTTCATATCCTTTTAATTTATATAGTTTTCCTTTATTTGTAAAGAATAATATAGTATCATGTGTTGATGCTGTAAATATGTTTTTTACGAAATCTTCTTCACGTGTAGCAATTCCTGTAATTCCTTTGCCTCCTCTTCTTTGACTTTTATATGTGTTTATAGGCATACGCTTTATATATCCAAAATGTGTAAGTGCTATCACTGTTTGTTCTTCTTTTATTAAATCTTCATCTACAAATTCTCCTGCTGCACCTATTATCTTAGTCTTTCTTTCGTCTCCATATTTGCTTTTTAATTCTTCACATTCTTCTTTTATTATTTGATATACTAAATATTCATTTGCAAGTATTTCTTTTAAATGTGCAATTAATTTCATTAATTCATTATATTCTTCTTCTATTTTTTCTATTTGTAACCCTTGTAATGTTTTTAACCTCATATCTAAAATAGCCTGTGCTTGTATTTCTGATAGTTTGAATCTCTCCATTAATTTCTCTTTTGCGTCATCATAAGATTCCCTGATTATTTTTATTACTTCATCAATATTATTAATTGCTATTCTTAATCCTTCTAATATATGTGCTCTTGCTTCTGCTTTTTCAAGTTCGAATCTAGTTCTTCTTACTATTACTTCTTTTCTATGCTCTAAAAAATAATAGATACATTCTCTTAATGTTAATATTTTTGGTTCTCCATTTACTAGTGCTAATGTTATTACTCCAAAAGTATCTTGCATTTGAGTATATTTATATAGTCTATTTAATATTACTTGTGCATTTGCATCTCTTTTTAATTCTATTACTAATCTAGTGTTTGCTGTTCTGTCTGATTCATCTCTTATTGCTGATATTCCTTCTATTTTTTTGTCTCTAGCAAGTTGATCTATATTTTGATGTAAACGAGCTTTGTTTACTTGATATGGTAAAGATGTAACAATTATCCTTTGTCTATTTCCTGCCATTTCTTCGATTTCTGCTTCAGCTCTCATGATTATCTTTCCACGTCCAGTTGTATATGCTTCTTTTATACCTTCTTTTCCCAATATTGTTGCTCCTGTTGGAAAATCTGGTCCCTTTATATATTGCATTAACTCTTCATTGGTTATTTCAGGATTATCTATCATTGCATCAATTCCATTTACTACTTCTATTAAATTATGTGGCGGTATATTTGTTGCCATTCCTACTGCTATTCCTGATGAGCCATTAAGTAATAGGGCTGGTAATTTAGTTGGTAATACACTTGGTTCTTGTAATCTATCATCATAGTTTGGTACAAAATTTACTGTATTTTTTTCTATATCTGCCATCATGTAATTTGAAATTTTTGATAATCTTGCTTCTGTATACCTCATCGCTGCTGGTGGGTCACCATCTACGGAACCAAAGTTTCCATGTCCATCTATTAATGGATATCTTAATGAAAAGGTTTGTGCCATTCTTACCATAGCATCATATACTGCTGCATCTCCATGTGGATGATATCTTCCTAATACTGAACCTACTGTATTTGCTGATTTTCTATATGGCTTGTCTGATGTAATTCCATCTTCATGCATAGAATATAGAATTCTTCGATGTACTGGCTTTGAACCATCTCTTACATCTGGTAAAGCACGTGCTACAATTACGCTCATGGCATAATCTATGTAAGCTGTTTTCATTTCTTTTTCTATATCTCTTTCTATTATTGTTTCTTCTGGTCTATCCATTTAAAATCCTCTTTTCTTCTTTATTTTTCAATGTTTTATCTTCTCTTGTATTATACTAAAACAACTAAAAATATGCAAGTGGATTTTTTTATTTTTTACACTAATTTTTTTGCTAATTCTATTTCTTCTAATGACAATTTTTCTATTCCTCCTTTATTTTTTATTAATGTTTGTATATTAGATATAGCTTCTACTTCGTTTAATGTTTGTTCTAATGGCATAACTGATTCTAATTTTTGTTGTATCTTTTTATATTCTCTCTCCATTCCCTTTATATCTTTCATTTCTAAGCATTTATTCCAATTGTTAATATATTTTCCTATTTTTTCAATACTATCTATTTGTTCCATAAAAGTTTTTTCAATATTACTTGATATACATTCTTTCAAAGCATTTTTTCCTTTTTTTATAAATTTTGCTGTTCCATCTTTTATTATTCCATTTTTACTTGCTGATTTTATAGCACTATCTAATGCCTTAGATGTACTGTCTAATAGACCTCCACTTTTTACTGCATTGTATGCCTGAGAAACATTTTCAAATTTACCTGTTACAATCCCTATAGCACTTTTTCCTAAATTTATAGCAGAACTTATTGCACTTTTTATTCCTTCTTTTAGTCCATCATTAAATAATGAATTTTTTATATCTATTACACTATCTTCTATTGAATTTGGAAGTATTATTCTTAAACCTGTATCTATTGCTGTATTTATAGTTTTTCCTAATATATTTCCTAAAAAATTATTTTGTTTTTTTTCTATATTATCTCCTATTATATTTTCTTTTAATTCTTTATTTAAATCATTGTCTAATATTTGATTCATATTATTTCCTTCTTTCTTTTTTCAGAATTTAGAAGTTGAACTTAAATAATTTTTTTATAAGTTCAATTATTATCTTCTATTCAATTAATTCTTTTTCAAATTCATCTGCTTCTATCTTCACTAAAACATGATTATCTCCTATAAACATTAATGTTTCTCCTTTTTTTAATGCTTTTATTTCTATTTTTTCCATTTCTGATAAATTTGCATTTTCACTTAATATTTTTATATTTTCCTCTTCTAAAGAAAAAAATGTTTTTATACTTGAATTATTTAAAATACTTTTTCCATATGTTCCTTTTTCTAAACTAAACAAATCAGATACGTCTTGTGTTATTGCTGTAGCACTTCCTCCATACTTTCTTATAGTTTTAAATATTTTATATATAAAACTTGCAACATATTTATTGGATGTTACTCCTATTAATCTCCATATCTCATCTAAATAAATTGCCTTTCTTTTATTTCTATTTAATTTTATTTTGTCCCAAAATAATTCAGTAAAAGTATACATTCCATATTTTATATTTTCTTCTCCTAATTCATATATATCTGCAACTATTAATTTATTATTTATTTTTATATTTGTGTAATTATTAAAGAATTTTAAAGAGCCTTTTATAAATGGAAATAATTTTATTTTAAATATTTTTTGACTTTCATCTTTGTCATCTAAAATATTATATAAGTCTTCTAATTTTGGCATGTCTTTACTTTCTTTAAATGTTTTTTTACCTTGCTCCTTCTTAAATAAACTCTCATCATTAAAATTTATTCCTCTATTTTTATAACATTCTATTATTTTATTTTCTAATATTCCTTTTTCTTCTTCATTTATATCTCCAAATACTAAATTAAAAAATCCTATTAGTTTTCCTATTTTTGTTGCTAAATATCCCTTTTCATTTTCTTCTATACTTTCTTGCCTAATGTCTAAAATATTTATATATGTTTTTGATGCTGGTCCTATTTTTAATAATACTCCTTTAATTTCATTGCATAATTTTTCATATTCTCTTTCTGGATCTATTACATATTGTTCTATCCCTAAGATTCTATTTCTAATTATTAACAATTTTGTATAAAAAGATTTTCCTGCTCCACTTGTGCCAAATATGCACATGTTTGAATTTTTATATTTTTCTCTGTCATATTTATCAACAAAAACAGGTGAATTATTGTTCATATTTGTTCCTATGAATATTCCATTTTTATCGAATATTGATGATGAAATAAATGGATATGTAGCTAATAATCCTGAAGTTAATATATTTCTTCTGGAGACCTCTTTTATGTCTTCTGAATTCTTCATTATTGGTGAACATGATAAAAAGCATTGTTCTTGTCTAAAATAAGCTCTTCTTGTTTGTATTCCTTGACTTTGTATAATTCCTTCTACTTTATTTAAAAAATATTCTAATTCTTTTTCATTTTCCGAAAATATTTCTATGTATATATATATGTTATAAAGTTCTTCATTGTTTATCTGTATTTGTTTTCTTATATATTGTGCATCATTATGCGTAAAAGATATTAATTCTATATCTTCTCTGTTCTTATTACCATTTTCTTTTATTTCTGCTCCTGAGTTGCCAATATAATAAGTTAATTCTCTAATAACCTTAAAATTATCTTTCTTTTCATAAAACATTGATATATTTATGTTTATATTTATATCAATTAAATTTTTTAAGATTAATTCGCTATGTTCTCTATTATAATTAATTATTAATAATCCAGAATATTTTATCCCATCTATCTCAAAGTATTTTGGATTTCTTTTATCTATATATGATGGGCTTATATAATCTAGATTTTTGAAATTTCCTTTTTCTAGTTCAATTTCTTCTTTTTGTTTCATATTTTTTCCTTTCTATAATTTAAAAATATTTTTTTAATTACTTTTTTATTAATTTATTTTTCATGCAATTACATTTGACTTAACCTCTTGTTATAAAAAGAAAATAAAATTTCTCTTGTTTCTTCTTTTGTTTCTATTTCTTCTATTCTATTGCCACATCTTTCTAAGCTTTCTTTTATTTTTAAATATTTTTCTTCTAGTTCCTGTTGTATATTTTCTTCGTCTTTTTTATTATTTATTTTTATTATTATATAAAATCTCCTTGCTGTTGATTTTTTATTATAGTTAATTTCTTTTATATAATTAATATATTTTTCTGATATTTTTTTTATTTTTTCTTCTTTTTCTTTTTTTATTTGATTACTAATTTTTGATATAATTTGATTTAAATCTTCTTTATTTGATTGAATTAATATTTGGATATTAAAATTGCAAGTTTTTAAAAAGATTTTATAAGAATTTAAAATTGCTTCTTTTTCTATTTCCGATTTTAGACTATAATTTATTGGAATAATCTTTAATATTTTTACATAGGATTCATCTTTTAATTTTACCATTCCCTTCTTGAAAATTTTAGAAAATGGCAACCATTCTTGAATAGATATTAAATTTTTCATATTTTCTTGTATGATATATTTAATAACTTAAATAAACCATACACTCCTTTCTTTCTACATTTTATTTTTATATTAATATTTAGTTTAATCTAAGTGTGGTAGCTGTGGACTTTTGTTTTTTCTTATAGCTTTGACTATTTTAAGGAGAGTATTGCAACAGTTTCTTTTTTAATCATTTATTGGTTGGATAAGTCTTTTAACTTTTATGTCTCTCAAGTTTATGAGGACAAACACTTGTGGAAGTTATCACAGTTATTAATTTTATTGAAAGTAGGTGTGTTTTCACATGTATTCTTATTTTGTCGGTATTGATATTGCCAAAAATACTCATTGGGCTTCTATATTATCTTCTTATGGTGAAATCATTTCTGAACCATTTTCTTTTTTTAATGGTAATTTAGGTTTTCAAAAACTTATTTCTAAGTTACATTCTTTACAAAAAGAAAAGATACTAATTGGCTTAAATCTACTGCTCATTACGGCGAAAATACCATTTCTTATTTTATTTTCCCTTGTTTTTTCTATTGGGCTTATTCCCCTATTCAAACCGCTAACCTTCACAAGTCTAACATCAGGGAAACTAAGAATGATAAGGTTAATACCAAAATAATCATCAAAGCGTTAAGTTTTGGTAATTATTCACTCATTTCATCTAGAGATATCAACAACTTAAAACTCTAAGGCTTATGCCGTTCACGTCGTAACTTAGTTACTATGAGAAGTAAAGCTAAAATTCAATTAGTATCTATATGAATCATTTATTTCCTGAACTAGCACAGTTCTTTAAATGAAACCTTCACCTAAACGTATCATATCAGTTATTGAAAAATATTCTAGTCCTAAGGATATTAATAATATTCATTTAACTAAACTTTCTAATATTCTTCATGATAATTCTCATGGTAGATACAATCGTGATGATGCTATTTGTTTACGTGATTTAGCTAAGTCTTCTGATGGAGTTGATATTCCTAGTTTGTCTTTACAATTTAAACATGCTATTTTACAAATCTAACTTTATGATGAGCAAATCACTGAAGTCTAGTCTCTTTATAACCAAATTCTTGATGAAATGAATACTCCTATTTTAACTATTCCTGGTATGTCTTATAATCAAGCATCAGTTATTATTAGTTGTATTGCAGACATTAATCGTTTCTAGCATTCTTCTCAATTACTTGCTTTAGCTGGTTTAGACACTTCAGTCATTCAATCAGGCAATTTTAATGCAAGAAGTACTATAATGTCTAAACTTGGTTCTGCAATGCTAGATATTCTCTTGTTTTTTCTGCTCATAATGTTGTAAAGAACAATAAAACTTTTAGAGACTATTATGAACTTAAACGTTCACAAGGTAAATCTCATTATTGTGCTTTAGGACATGTTTCCCATAAATTGGTTGTGTCATATTTAAATTGTTAAAAGGCAATGTAACATTTAACTTAGATTAATTAAATATTTATTTTTTAATGTGTTCAGCCGTTTCTAAAAAATTGACTAAAAACGGTTATTTAAGTTGACTATTTTTCGCTGAAAGAATTTTAAAATTTTTTTTCAAAAAACTATTGACTTTTCATAGTTGGTCTCCTTATTTTAAATGGGATTTTTTAGATAAATAAAATTTTTATGATTTAATAAAAATTAATTGATTATAAATTTTTTGACTAAAAATTACTCATATTGTACCATGTTTAAAAATTTTGTCAATACTTTTTTATTTTTTTGTATATATTTTTTTATTTTGCTTATAATAAGATTGTAAGGTTAATATTAGTTGATTCGAAGAGTAATATAAGATTTTATTAGGTTTTATATTATTCGAGCAAAGGTGTATTATGGTTCTATTTTAGGATTATATTATGCCGGCGATAAGAATATATTATTTGTATGTAAGCTATATTTTTATATTTTAAATCTTCTTATAGATTATTTTTAATATTTTTTATATATGGTTAAATTATAAGTAATATATTTGAGATACGGTCATATTTATATTTCGTAATGATTGTTATTAGTCCTTTATTCATAAGGATGAATATGGTTATTGAAAGTGTTTTTATGGCCTAGCAACTGATTATTATGTGTGGAAAATTGATTATTTATATAGTAATATATATTAGTTGAGTATTTATGCATAATAGTTTTAGCTGTAGATTAATATTAGCTTTACTTTTTTTACATATTTAATTATTCCTAAGCTTACTTTTTTATGTAAATTATGCTATTATATTATTATAGTATTCAGTAACTTTATTCACCATATATGGAGGAGGAAAGGATATGGAAAGAAGAAGCATAAAAGTCAAAAAAATATTAGTAGAGTTAATTCTGTGGTGTCAAACGAGGATACTCGGCAAATTGAACTTACCTCTGTTAACGGTGAAATAATGATTAATTCTAATTATCATGTTTTCACCTCATTGACCGAAGGAGAACATGCTAAACTTCGTTTGGAAGCATTAAAGCTTTTTGAAAGTGATTTCGGTGGTTATTAATACTCTATGTCCAAAACCAGCAGATTCCTATTAGTAGGTATCTGCTGGTTTTCTATATATCCAAATTCTTAACGAATTTTGAGTTCTTTACAATAAAATCTCTTCTAGGCTCTATTTCATCCCCCATTAAAAGAGTAAATATTTGGTCTGCCTTCATTGCATCTTCCATTGTTACTTTTACTAATATTCTTCTTTTTGGATCCATTGTTGTTTCCCATAATTGGTCTGGGTTCATTTCTCCTAAACCTTTATATCTTTGTAAACCTAATTGCTCTCTGGTAATTCCTTTTTCATCTAATTCTTTGTAAGCTTTTTCCATATCTTCATCTGTATAGCAGTAAATATCCTCCATACCTTTTTTAGATATTTTATATAATGGTGGTTGTGCAAGATATACATTTCCGTTTTCTATCAAAGGTCTCATATATCTAAAGAAAAATGTTAATAATAATGTTCTAATATGTGCACCATCGACATCGGCATCTGCCATTATAATTACTTTTCCATATCTAATTTTTGTAATATCAAAATCTGCTCCAATTCCTGCTCCAACAGCTAAAATAACTGGTTGTAACTTATCATTTCCATATATTTTATCAGCTCTTGATTTTTCTACATTTAACATTTTACCCCAAAGTGGTAAAATTGCTTGAAAACTTCTTTCTCTTCCTTGTTTGGCACTTCCTCCTGCTGAATCTCCCTCGACTATGAAAACCTCACATTCTTCAGGATTTTTACTACTACAATCTGCTAATTTTCCTGGTAATGTTGAACCTTCTAAGGAATTTTTCTTTCTTACTAATTCACGAGCTTTTCTTGCTGCCTCTCTTGCTCTTGCTGCACTAATGCATTTTTCTAAAACAGCTTTTGCAACATTAGGATTTTCTTCTAAAAAGTTAGACAATGCTTCTGTTACAGCATTTGCAACAATTCCAGTAACATTACTATTTCCTAATTTTGTTTTAGTTTGTCCTTCAAATTGAGGTTCTTTTACTTTCACCGAAATAACAGCAGTCATACCTTCACGAATATCTTCTCCTTGCAGATTTTGATCTTTTTCTTTTAAAATACCATGATTTCTTGCATAATCATTAAATGCTTTTGTTACAGCTCTTTTAAAACCTTCTAAATGTGTTCCACCTTCAATAGTATTTATATTATTTACAAATGTATAGATATTTTCTGAATAAGCTGTTGTATATTGAATAGCAATCTCTAACGGTACTTCTCCATCTTTTTCAATATATATTGGTAATTGATTTATTTTATCTTTATTTTGATTTAAGTATTCTACAAATGAATTTAATCCTCCTTCAAAACAGAATTCTGCTTTTTGTTCCTTTCCTTCTCTTTTATCTTCAATTGTTATTTTTAAGCCTTTTGTTAGAAATGCCATTTCTCTAAATCTCTTTTCTAATACATCGTATTCATATTCAAGTGTTTCAAAAATTGTATTATCTGCTAAAAATCTAACTTTTGTACCTGTTTTATCAGAATTTCCTATTTTCTTTAGAGATTCTACTGTTTTTCCTCTTTCAAATTTCATCTGGAAAACGCCACCATCTCTTTCTATTGTTACTTCTGTCCATTCTGATAAAGCATTAACAACAGAAGCACCAACTCCATGTAATCCTCCTGATACTTTATATCCACTATCTCCACCGAATTTTCCTCCAGCATTCAATTGTGTGTAAACTGTTTCGGCAGCAGAAATTTTTGTTTTTTGATGTATATCAACTGGAATTCCTCTACCATCATCTTCTACGCAAATAATATTTCCAGGTTCTATAGTAATATATATTTTTTTACAATATCCAGCTAATGCTTCATCTACAGCATTATCAACTATTTCATATACACAATGATGTAATCCTCTTACAGACACACTTCCTATATACATTCCTGGTCTTTTTCTTACATGTTCTAATCCATCTAAGACTTGTATTTGTTCTGCATTATATTCGTGTTCAAATTTTTCCATTTTTCCCTCCAGCTCTATAATATAATTGTAATTTGGATTAATCTTACAACATAGTGATCAAAATTTGTGTAAAAATTTTAATCGTATAAATTTACTTTTAATTTAAAATATAAAAGTAAATATTATCTAATATTGCTTAATCTAGATAACCAAATGCTAATTATTTTTATATCTTTATCTTTTTTTACTTTTTAATATTATATTAAAAAATTAAAAAAATCAATATTTTTTTTTATTTTTTTTATTTTAATTATTTTACATATATATTACCTTTATCCACAAAAAATATTTTTGCTTCTTTTTCTTTCAATTGTAATTTTTCTGTGCAGGTTATAATTACTTGTATATTTTCTATATTTTCTATTAAATTTTCTCTTCTTTTACTATCTAATTCTGACATAAAGTCATCTAATAATAATATAGGATATTCATTTATTTCATCATATATGATGTTCAATTCTGCGATTTTTAAAGATAATAAAACAGTTCTATGTTGACCCTGAGAGCCAAAAATACTTAAAGGTTTTTCATTTAAATATATTATAAAATCATCTCTATGAATTCCTCTAATTGTATAACCTCTTGAAATATCATTCTTTCGATCATTCTTTAATCTTTCTAAATACTCTTTTTTATTTGAAAAATCTGAAATATATTTTATTTCTATTATTTCATTGCCTTTTGTTATTTTTTTATGAATATCGACTATTTTTTCTTTTATTTTTTCCATAAATTCATTTCTATAATTATATAATTTTTCAGAATATTCTACTAATTTTTCATCCCATATATCTAATAATTCTTCAGACTTATTTTCATATTTAATTAATCTTAGATAATTATTTCGTTGTTCGATAGTCTTTAAATACAAATTCAAATTATATATATAAGCAGGTCTTAATTGACTAATCATTATATCTAAAACTCTTCTTCTTTTAGAAGGTCCTCCTTTAAAAAGATTTATATCATCTGGACTAAATAAAACTATATTTATATTACCTAAAATTTCACTTATTTTTTTTGCTTTTATTTCATTAATATATATATTTTTTTTATCCTTAATTTCTAATTTTATTTTTCCTTCTCTATCAATCTTTTCAAATTCCGCCTCTATTGTTGCAAATTGTTGACTTTTTATATTAACTAATTCAATATCTTTTTTAGCCCTAAATGATTTTCCTATACTAGATAAATAAATAGCCTCTATTATATTAGTTTTGCCTTGTGCATTATCTCCATAAAAAATATTTATACCTTTGCTTAATTCTAATTTTTGTTTACTATAATTCCTAAAATTAGTTAACGATAATTTTTTTATGTACATCTTTCTTTCCTTTTTTATTTCCTAATCTTGTATTTTTATAGGTAATATCATATATATGTATGAGCCATCTTCATTAACTGGTCTTATAATACATGGTGAAATGCTACTGCCAAAATCTATGAATATTTCCTCGTCATCAATTACCTTTAATGCGTCTAAAAAATACTTAGGATTAAATCCAGCTTCAACATTTTTTCCTTCTGTAGAAACTAATATTTCCTCTTTTGCGTCACCTGCTTGATTTGTACAAGAAATAATTGCTTTTCCTATCTCTATCGAAACTTTTACAGGGTATTTTCTTTCTTTTTCTATAGAAGACATAGAAATTAAACTAATTCTCTCAAAACACTCCTGTAAATCTTTTTTATTTACTCTTATTCTAGTTTCCCATGTTTTAGGAATAACATTATCATACTTTAAGAATTCCCCATCTAATAATCTTGTTACTATTTTACAATTTTCCATTTCAAATAAAGCTTGATTTTTGGATATACTCATTTTAATCTTATCAAATGAATCTGAAATAATTTTATTAACTTCATTTAATGTCTTACCTGGAATTACAGCATTAAAATCATTAGAAATACTTTCTAAATAATTACTTTTTAAACCTAATCTAAAACCATCAACTGCAACTACATTTATTTTATTATTTTGTATTTCAAATAAACATCCTGTAAAAATAGGTCTATTTTCTTCTACACTTACAGCAAATATAGTTTTTCTTATCATATTTTTCAATGTATTTTGATCTAATTCAACAGAATTTTCTATATCTATTGAAGGTAATTCAGGAAATTCTAAAGGATTCATAGTTGATAGCTTATATAAAGAACCTTCACATTCTATAACTAGTAAGTTTTTTTCATTTAATGTTATACTTATATTAGAATCTGGTAATCTTCTAATAATTTCACTAAACATAGTAGCATTTACAACTGTATTACCTTGTTCTTCTACATTGCATTCAATTATATATTCTATACCTAATTCTAAATCATATGTAGTTAACTTTATCTCTTGATTATTAGTTTGAATAAGAATACCTTCTAATATAGGCATAGTAGTTCTTGAAGATACTCCTTTTACTACGGAATTAATAGCTTTAATTAATTTTTCTTTTTCACAAACAAATTTCATTTTTTTCAAACTCCTTTATATAAAATAAATATTTTTAGTAGTAGTAGTAGTAGGTCTGTGGAAAATGTGGAAAAACACCTAAAACTATTACTTCCCTAAATACTATTAATGTTGATAACTGAGTGGATAACTTATAATATTTTCCACAGTTTCCAATTCTGAATGTGAATAAATAATTATAAACATGTTATCAACAAGTTATTCACAATTGAATGTGTATAACCATTAAAAACATTAATAATACTAAACAAAATAACAACACAATAAAACATAATTTTTGAAAACATATATTTTTGATAGATCTATTATAAACATTATAAAAACTAACTTTAAGTTTGATTTGGATTTAAAATAATGTTTTTCACACTTTCCACAATCAATCTAGTTTCATCTTTTTGCTTTATATCATTAGATATTTTATCACAAGCATGCATAACTGTTGAATGGTCTCTTTTACCAAAGTCATCTCCTATTTTTTTGTAAGGAATATCAGCAATTTCCCTACACAAATACATTGCAATTTGTCTAGGATAAGCTAAATCACTAGAACGTTTAGCACTATCTAAATCTTTTACTGAAATATTAAAATATTTAGAAACAGTTTCTTTAATATAATTAGAAGAAACAATTTTTTCTCTTTGAGAAATAACATCATTAATTGCTTTTTCTGCTAACTCAAAAGTTATAGGACTATGAGTTAAAGAAGCTTGAGCAACTATCTTATTTAATGTACCCTCCAGTTCCCTAATGTTTGAGTCAACTTTAGTAGCAATATTAGAAAGAATTATATCATCAATAACAAGATTTTCTAATTGGACTTTTTTTCTTAAAATAGCTAAACGAGTTTCATAATTAGCAGCAGAAATGTCAACCAATAATCCCCAATCAAACCTAGATTTTAGACGTTCACTTAAGGGATTAATATCTTTAGGAGGTTTATCACTAGTAATTACAATTTGACCTTTATTTTCATAAATAGTATTAAAAGTATGGAAAAACTCCTCTTGTATACCTTCTTTTCCAGCAATAAATTGAATATCATCAATTAACAAAACATCTATATTTCTGTACTTTTGTCTAAACTGTTCATTTTTATTATCTTTTATACTATTAATAAATTCATTAGTAAATTTTTCAGAAGTAACGTAAACAACTCTTTTATCAGAATTCCTTGATAATATTTCATGACCTATTGCATGCATAAGATGAGTTTTACCAATACCTACTCCCCCATGAATAAATAATGGATTATAAGAAGTACCTGGTGCTTCAGATACAGCAAAAGCTGCAGCATGAGCAAATCTATTGTTATCACCTATAACAAAAGATTCAAAGGTATATTTGGGATTAAGATTAGAATTTACAGGAGTTATAATCTCCCCCACATTATATATATTATTAGAATTACCTTTTTCTAATTCCTCTTGAGTAACAAAAGTAATTTTGTGCCCTTTATGAGTTAAAAATTTAAAAGCATTATCAACAGGATCAATATATCTTCTAACTTGGTCAATATGAAATGATGATGGTGCAACTAAAACAATAGTATCATCATTCATACTAAAAATTTCTAAAGGTTCTATCCAAGTTTGATAAGATATACCACTAATTGCATCACTCATCAAAAGTTTTACGTTATTTAAAAGTTCATTCAAATCTTGAGCCATTATTTTCGTCCCCTTCATTTTTTGTATAAATATTACATATAATATCAAAAAACAGAAATAAAAGTCAATAAAAATGTGGAAAAAATAATAAAAAATGTGGATAACTTTGAAAAAATTTTAAAATTGATAAATAATAATATCAAGAAAAGATTTAATAAAAAGAAAAACACCATCACTTCTATTAGAAAATGATGGTGTAAAATTCATACATAATACTTCAGAAAATAAAGTTGATATAAGATTATAAGTTAATTATATTGGAAACAATATCATTATTTATTTTCTTGATGCTGATGTTTAAAAAAGTACATACAGTTACAATTTGCTCACCAGTTGCAGGCTTTGCCTTTTCCTCTTCGAAAGTCTGCCAAGCCAGTCCTGTTTTCAAACTAATTCTTAAATCAATCTCATTTGGATGATGCTTAAAGCTGTTACTATTTGTTGTGTAATTCAAATGAACAATTTCATCAGTGGGCTTATCACCTTTTCTATTTAGGGAAAAATAACCCATAAGGAGAAAACTATTCATTCGATTTTTTTGCACTAATATATTAGTGCCATAGTAAAAGCCAAAGCCTTCTTCATTCTTTGTGAATGTTGTATGGGCTGAATTAGTGCAAAAAAGAAGACTTGTAGAAGGCTCAAGAGCTTTTCTCACTTCTAAATAAGCCTCTACATTTTTAAAATGCTTACCAGGTCCTTTGATTTTCAAGTCATTGTTACCGAAAGGATTTACAGTGTTGCTGTATTTAGCAAGCAATTTGTAAAGTTTATCCATTTTCGGCAAATAAGTGTTGTAAAAAGGAACCTTAACATTACTTTTGATGGATGAACAATTAATTAGTTCCTGAAATGTAGCTGGTTTCCGAAGTATAGTATCCATAAAAATACCTCCTTGTTATTGTATAAATTTTTTATCTTGCATGGTATGAACACATTAATTATACCATATTTACATAAAATTGTAAATAATTATAAAAATTTCAAAAAAATATTGACAATAACATAATATTAGGATATAATTTTTATGCTAAATTTATATAAAAATCGTGAAAACAATAAGTAATTATGAGAAAATAATGAAACAAATTTATTTAGCATATAAGAAAAAATATTTAATATACAATATAATAAATAGGAGGTGCAATAATGAAAAGAACATATCAACCAAAAAAAATACAAAGAAGCAAAGAACATGGATTTTTAAAAAGAATGAGTACAAGATCAGGAAGAAATATATTAAAATCAAGAAGAACAAAAGGAAGAAAAAAGCTAACTGCTTAAATATAGAGAGGACTGCATAAAAATTAGAGCGGTCCTTATATTTATAATGTTTAATTGTACATAAAAGTTTATAAAAAAGTAGAGAAAATAAATGAAAAAATTTAACACATTAAAAAAAAATTATGAATTTAAAAGAGTATTAAATAAAGGGCAATATTATTATGGCAAATATATTCAATTTTTTATTATAAAAAATAATAAAAAAATAAATAGAATGGGTATAGCTATTAGTTCTAAAATTGCTGGAGCAGTAGAAAGAAATAAAATAAAAAGATTAATAAGAGAAAATTATAGGATATATATAAGAAAAAAAATATTAAAAGGATATGATTTTGTTTTTGTCTGGAATAAAAAAAGAAAACCAAATGAAGCTAACTATTATGAAATAAAAAAAGATTTTGATAATATTTTTAAAAGGACAGGTATTCTTATAAATGAAAAAATTATTGATAACATTAATAAAAATATATAAAAAAACAATTTCAAAAATATTTAGTCAAATGGGATTTCATTGCAAATATTATCCCACATGCTCAGAATACACTATACAAGCAATACAAAAATATGGTAGTATAAAAGGAATATATTATGGAACAAAAAGAATTATTAGATGTAATCCTTTTTCAAAAGGAGGATATGATCCTTTAAAATAACAATTAAAGTGAAAAATGTTAGTTACATAAGAAAGGAATGAAAAATAAATGATAAGTTTTTTTGCAAACACATTTGGATATTTTTTGAATTTTTTATATAATAACTTAGGAAATTTTGGATTAGCAATGATAGTATTCTCAATAATAGTAAAATTAGTGTTATTACCAATTACAATAAAACAACAAAGAACAATGAAGAAAACAGCAAAAGTACAAAAAAAGTTAAAAGAAATACAAAACAAATATAAAAATAATCCAGAGAAATTAAATCAAGAAACAATAGAATTATATAAAAGAGAAAATATGAGTCCTTTTAGTGGATGTTTAGGAGCTATAGTACAAATAATTCTTTTATTCTCAGTATTTTATTTAGTAAGAAGCCCATTAACATATATGAAAAAAGTAGATAATAGTTTAATAGAACAATACAAAATAGAAATAGAAGAAGAGAGTTCTACAAATAATGCATACCCTGAAATAAGTATAATTAAGCAAAAAGGAAGCGAAGACGAAAAAGTTTATATAAATATGAAGTTTTTAGGATTAGATTTAAGTGGAGTTCCTATTCAAGATGCATCAGATGTGAAAGTATTTATAATACCAGCTTTATATGTTATAACTACATTTTTCTCAATGAAATTGAATTCATCAATAAATAAAAAGAAGGAAAAAGAAAACTTAATAACAGATGGAAAAGAACAGACAAAAGAGGAAGAATTACCAAATCCAATGGAACAAGCAAATAAAAATATGATGTATATAATGCCTATAATGTCTATATCAATAGCATTAGTAGCACCATTAGGACTGGCTTTATATTGGTTAGTAAATAATATATTGATGATAATTGAAAGATTAATTTTAAATAAAGTTATAAAAGAAGAAGAAAAAGCCTAAAAATAAAATAATT
Organism: uncultured Clostridium sp.; assembly: GCA_948471115.1. Classification (GTDB taxonomy): domain Bacteria; phylum Bacillota; class Clostridia; order TANB77; family CAG-508; genus CAKPSH01. The sequence continues at coordinate 7,267 of CAOKRJ010000016.1, read as the reverse complement.
CTTTTTGTATAGAAAGGAATGAAAAAAATGGATGTAATAAAGATATTTGAAGGAAAAACAAGCTCCGAAGCAATAGAGAAAGGACTAAAAGAGTTAAAAGTTTCAAAAAAAGATGTAGAAATAAGAATATTAGAAGATGAAGATAAAAAAAGCTTTTTTAGTATTTTAGCACCAAGAGTTGTAAAAGTAGAAATGACATTAAAAGAAAAGAAATCTAATGAAAATCAAAAAATAGTTAAAAATGAAGAAATAAGTGAACAGAATATAAAAAAAGCTAAAGAACAGATAGAGAAGTTTTTAAAAGAGTTTACAAATATTATAGGAAAAGAGATAAATTTTCAGATAAAAGAGCTAGATGCAAATACAATATATGTAGAAATAAAAGGTGAAGAAGCTAAATTTTTAATAGGATATAGAGGAGAAGTATTAAATTCTATACAAACTATTCTTATTGCTATAGCTGGAAAAAATATAACTGAAAAGATACATGTAAATGTAGATATATTAGGATATAGGGAAAAAAGAAAAAAAGTACTAGAAGATTTAGCCAAAAGAGTTTCAAAAAATGTTATAAAAAATAAAAAATCAGTTACATTAGAACCCATGACTGCATATGAAAGAAAAATAATTCATACAATATTACAAACGAATGAAAAAGTAACTACAGAAAGTATAGGCGAAGGTGAACATAGAAGAATAGTCATTTCATTAAAATAATAAATAAAAAAAATCTAAAGTCAAAGTGAGGATTTTTTAATTCATAAGATGAATTAATAGAAAAAACTTACTTTGATTTTTTTTAAGGAGGAAAAATGGAAGCAATAGTGGCAATATCTACACCACCTGGATATGGCGGAATAGGAATAATAAGAATAAGTGGTAAAGATACTTTTAAAATAATTGAAAAAATATTTGAACCAAAAAATAAGAAAAAAAACGAAATAAAAGGGTATACAATGAAATATGGCAAAATTTTAAGTTCTAATGGAAATATCATAGATGAGGTACTAGTTACATATTTTGTTTCACCAAAATCCTTTACAACGGAAAATATGTGTGAGATAAATTCACATGGTGGTCCAATTATTTTAAAAAAGATATTAGAAATTTGTTTAGAAAATGGTGCAAAAATGGCAGAACCAGGTGAATTTACAAAATTAGCATTTCTAAATGGAAGAATAGACTTAGCACAAGCAGAAGCAATAATAGATATGATAAATTCAAAAACGGAAAAAGAACAACAAGCATCAATAAATCAATTAGAGGGTAATTTATCTAATAAAATAAATGAAATAAGAGAAGACATTATGCAAAAAATGGTAGATATAGAAGCATCCATAGATTATCCAGAATATGACATAGAAGAAATAACCAAAAGAGAACTAAGGCAGATGTTAGAAAAAGTTAACATAAAATTAAAAAAAATAGAAGATAATTTTGAAAAAGGAAAATTAATAAAAGATGGTATTAGGTTGGCAATAATAGGAAGACCAAATGCTGGGAAATCGTCTTTATTAAATGCTATTTTAAATGAAGAAAGAGCAATAGTAACTGAATATGAAGGTACAACAAGAGATATTATAGAAGAATTTGTAGTAATAGAAGGAATACCTGTAAAAGTTATTGATACAGCAGGAATAAGAAATAAGACTGATGATAAAATTGAACAAATAGGAATAGAAAAAGCAAAAGAAATAGCTAAAAATGCAGACTTAGTAATATATATAATAGATTCGTCAAAAAAGATAGAAGAAGAAGATAAAGAAATATTAAAACTTTTAAAATATAAAAAAGCAATAATAGTACTTAATAAACAAGACTTGGATAGTGAAATATCAACAAAAACAGAAGGAATAAGAGAATTAAACAAACCAATAATTAAATTATCTGCTTTAAAAAAAGAAGGAATAGAACAATTATATAAAGAAATATCAGAAATGTTTAAATTAGGAGAAATAAAAATAGATGAAAGTGTAACTGTTACTAACGAAAGGCATAAAGAAATAATAAAAAATGCACAAAAAAACACGAACGATAGCATAAACTCAATTGACAATAATATGCCAATAGACATAATACAAATATCAATAAAACAAATACTTGAAAATTTAGGAAAAATAACAGGTAACTCGGTTTCAGAAGAAATAATAGACGAGATATTTAAGAAATTTTGCTTAGGGAAGTAAAAAAATTGACTATTAGATTAAAAAAACAAAAATTCGAGTTTCACACTTAAATCATAATATATGATAATATAAAATAAATTAAAAAATTTAAAGTCATATTTAAAAAATATATTTATTCTAAAAAATGAAATAGGTGTATTACATACATTTAAAACATTTAAACTCAGAAAGGAATGAAATTGAAATGAAATATAATGCAGGAGATTATGATGTAGCTATAATAGGTGCAGGACATGCTGGATGTGAAGCAGCATTGGCTACAGCTAGAATGGGATTAAAAACATTAATGTTCTCAATAAGTTTAGAAGCTATTGCAAATATGCCATGTAATCCTCATATTGGAGGAAGTTCAAAAGGTCATTTGGTTAGAGAGATAGACGCACTAGGTGGAGAAATGGGAAAAAACATAGATAAAACATTTATACAATTAAAAATGCTTAATACATCAAAAGGACCAGCTGTTTATTCTCTTAGAGCTCAAGCTGATAGAAAAAAATATCATATAGAAATGAAGCATACATTAGAAAAACAAGAAAACTTATCAATAAAACAGGCAGAAATAATAAATATAGGGGTAGAAAATGGAAGAGTTGTAAATGTAGAAACTCAGTTAGGAGCAATATATAATGTTAAATCTGTAATATTAGCAACTGGTACATATTTAAAAGGAAAAATATTTATAGGCGATGTTTCTTATGAAAGTGGACCAGATGGAGTTTTTCCAGCAAATCAATTATCAAAATGTTTAAAAGATTTAGAAATAGATATAGTAAGATTTAAGACAGGGACACCCGCAAGAATAAATAGAAGAACAATAGACTTTTCAAAGATGGAAATTCAAGAAGGAGACAAAGAGATTGAAATGTTCTCATTTGAAAATGAAGCAACAGAACAAGAACAACAACCATGTTACCTTACTTATACTAATGAAAAGACACATGAAATAATAAGAGCTAATTTACATAGATCTCCTTTATATGCTGGAGAAATAGAAGGAACAGGACCAAGGTATTGTCCATCAATAGAAGATAAAGTGGTAAGGTTTGCAGATAAACCTAGACATCAAGTATTTGTAGAGCCAGTAGGAAAAGATACTGAAGAGATGTATATACAAGGAATGAGCTCTTCATTACCAGAAGATGTCCAAATTGCTATGTATAGAACATTACCAGGACTAGAAAATGCAGAATTTACAAGGTCTGCATATGCTATAGAATATGATTGTATAGAACCTTCTCAATTAAAGCTATCATTAGAATTGAAAAAAATATCAGGAATGTTCTTTGCAGGTCAAATAAATGGAACATCAGGATATGAGGAAGCAGCAGCACAAGGAATTATAGCAGGAATAAATGCAGGATTGAAAATAAAGGGAAAAAATCCTATAATATTAAAAAGATCGGATGCTTATATAGGAGTTCTAATAGATGATATAGTAACAAAAGGTACAAATGAACCTTATAGAATGATGACATCAAGGGCAGAATATAGATTATTATTAAGACAAGATAATGCTGATTTAAGATTAACAGAAATAGGACATAATGTTGGATTAATTTCTGATAAAAGATATAATGACTTTTTAATAAAAAGAGAAAATATTGAAAAAGAGATAAAAAGAATAAAAGGTAAAACTATAAAAGCTTCACAGGTAACAAATGAATTATTAAAAAAGTATGGGGCAACTTCAATAGTTAATGGAACAAAATTATCTGAATTATTAAAACGAACTGAATTAAACTACGAAAAATTGAAACCTTTAGATGAAGATAGACCTATTCTAACAAAACAAGAGAGGCAGGAGGTAGAAATTCAAATAAAATATGAAGGATATATCGAAATGCAAGAAGAACAAGTAGAAAAATTCAAAAAACTAGAGGAAAAATATTTAAGTGAAAATATAGACTATGAAGAATTAAAAGGTTTAAGATTAGAAGCAAGACAAAAATTAAACAAATTAAAACCAACATCAGTAGGACAAGCCTCAAGAATATCTGGAATTTCGCCAGCAGATATATCAGTATTGTTAATATATCTTGAACAAAGGAGAAGGCAAAAATAAAGAAAAAAGTAATTATATAGATATTGTAGGGGGCGTCCTTTGGGCGTCCGTAAAAATACTGTAAAAAGAATTCGCAAGGATACTTTGGCTTAACTTTTGAAAAATACAAAATGTGAAAATTTGTATAAAAATATTGACATATTAATATATTTTAGATATTATTATAGGGAAACAAAAAGAAAATCAGACGAAAGTTTACATAAATAAACTGTTTATGAGCATACACATGAGATATAAAACTACTGTGCCAATGCTCGTGACACTACTGCACTATGCCCTTGTTTTCAAGCATAGAAGAAGCAGAATAATCCAAACAAAATTAAGAGGAGGTATATAGTGGGAAGAGTAATATCAATAGCAAATCAAAAAGGTGGAGTAGGGAAAACAACTACCTCAATAAATATAAGCACCATATTGGCAAAAAAAGGAAAAAAAGTATTGTTAATAGATGCAGACCCACAAGGTAATGCAACAAGTGGAATTGGTATAGAAAAAAAGACAGATAAATCAATATATGATGTTATAATAGAAGAAACAAAAATAGAAGAAGTAGTATTAGAAACTCAAATCAAAAATTTAAAAATATGTCCTTCTAATATAAATTTAGCAGGAGCAGAGGTAGAACTTGTATCAATGATATCAAGAGAATATAGGTTAAAAGAAAGATTAGAAGAAAATAAGGAAAACTATGATTATATAATTATAGACTGTCCACCATCATTAGGATTAATAACTTTAAATGCATTTACAGCATCTGATAGTGTATTAATACCTGTACAATGTGAATACTATGCCTTAGAAGGATTAGAGCAACTTATGAATACAGTTAATTTAGTAAAAAAGCATTTAAACAAAGAATTAGAATTAGAAGGAGCAGTTCTAACAATGTATGATGCTAGAACAAACTTATCAAATCAAGTAGTAAAAGAGGTCAAAAATTATTTTGAAGATAAAGTTTATAAAACAGTAATACCAAGAAACGTAAGACTTAGTGAGGCACCAAGCTTTGGAATGCCAATATCAATATATGACCCTAAATCTAAAGGTGCAAAATGTTATGAAAAACTAGTAAAAGAAGTTCTAAAGAAAAATGAAGAAGATAAATTAGCAAGACATATGAAATAGAAAAAGGAGTGATATTAATGGCAACGCCAAGAAAAACTGGATTAGGAAAAGGATTAAATGCCTTATTTTCAACGAATGCAGAAGAAAAAGAAGAAATAAACGACAAAAAATTCGAAGATGAAAAGAATGAGAAGATAGAAGAAGAACAATTAGAAGGAAAAGTGTTAAGCTTAAAAATTAGTGAAGTTGAACCAAACAGAAATCAACCAAGAAAAAGTTTTAATGAAGAAAGCTTAGAAGAATTAGCAGAATCAATTAAGCAATATGGGTTAATTCAACCAATAATAGTAACAAAAGAAGAGGGATATTATGCAATTGTTGCAGGAGAAAGAAGATGGAGAGCATGTAAAAAAGCGGGATTAAAAGAAATATCAGCAATAATTAGAGAAAAAGACGATAGAAAAAACAAAGAAATAGCATTAATAGAAAACATACAAAGAGAAGATTTAAACCCTATAGACAAAGCAATGGGAATAAAAGCATTAATGGAAGAATATGAATTAACACAAGCAGATGTAGCAAAAATAATAGGAAAAAGCAGAAGTGCAATAACAAATACAATAAGAATATTAAATCTTGACTCAAGAGTATTAGACATGGTAAGAGCAGGAAAACTTACAGAAGGACATTGTAGAGCATTACTTGCAATTCCAGATGGAGACAAGCAATATGATATGGCATTAAGATTATTAGAAACAGGTGCAAGTGTAAGAGAAGTAGAACAAAAAACACAATTAACAAAAAAGATGAAGAAAAAAGATCAAAGATATGAAGCAATATATAGAGATGTAGAAGACTCATTCAAAAACTTCTTTGGAACAAAGGTAAGATTAGATGCAGGAGTAAAAAAAGGAAAAATAGTAATAGAATATCAATCAAATGACGATTTAGAGAGAATTTTGGATTTAATAAAGGTATAGTATGTTTAGGAAAATAAAAATGATTAGAAGGCAAATAATTAAAAATATATGTTATTCCACCGAGAAAGTATAAATTTCTCGGTGTTTTATTATTATTACAATAGTTGAAATATTATAAATAGTATGCTAGTATAAAAACATCTAAACATTAAAGGAGAGAGGGTGGTAATAATGAAAAAGGGGTTAATAATTACATTAATTGTTTTAGCAATACTTATTATAATATCAGTTGGTATATTTATAATGTTAAATAAAAGTATGTTTAATAAAGGAATATCAGATATAACAATGACAATAGAAGAAGGAACATTAACTAGAACAAGTGCAACAGTCATTATAAAAGATAATGATAAAGAACATAATTATGGCGAAGGATATAGAATAGAAAAAAAAGAAAATGGCGAGTGGAAACCTGTAAAACAAATAGGAACATACTCCTTTAAACTAATTGCTTGGGGTACTGTAACAGGAGAACTAAAGTTTAATTTAGATTGGTCTGAAAGATATGGAGATTTGGAAAATGGAGAATATAGAATAGTAAAAACACTGGATACAGCAGGGGGAAAACTAGAACTATATGCTGAATTTGTTATTGAGTAAACTATAAATAATAAAAAATTATATAAATAACTAATTATAAATAAGTAAAAAAATAATATTATAAAAGTACAAACGTTGCATATATTTACAATATTTTAAAGGAATTAAATTAACATAATAATCGATATTTTTTATAAACTGTATCAAAATAGTTTGCTAATTAAGTAAATATTAACAAAAAATATGTGTCATTTTATCGAGAATAGTATAAATTTCTCGGTGTTTTTTTTAGATAAAAAATTTTCCAAAAATTACTATTGACAAGTATGGTAGAAATATGCTAATATATATACTGTTACTGGAAGAAACATGGTAACATATGCAGAGGTGGTCGAGTTGGTTTATGGCACCAGTCTTGAAAATTGGCGTAGGTT
>CAOKRJ010000015.1 GCA_948471115.1 uncultured Clostridium sp. | reverse complement strand
AAAATAAATTACCTAAAGACACTGAAAAAGATTTAATTGCAGAAGTACAACAATTATTAATTGATTATATAGATTATTACAATAATAAAAGGATTAAGGGTAAATTAAAAGGAATGAGCCCTGTAAATTACAGAACTCATTTCCTTCAAGTTGCCTAATATAAACTTAATCAAAAAGTGTCTAACTTTTTGGGTTCAGTTCATATCATAGTAGCTTTTTTGGTCAAATTTTTTCGATTTTTGCATCTTCAATCAAACAATATATATCCTTATATTTGTCTGTGTATGTTGCATATATAATTTTATTTTCTTTATCAATAAATCTAATATTTATAACATTAAATTTATCCATAGTCATATGCATTTTAATATTAGATAATTCCATTGTATCTACAAATAAAGTAGTTAAATAGCTTGCATTCAAATATTCTTCTTTACTCCAGGTTACTTCATACCATTCTTTTGATATTAGTTTCTTTAATAATAAAAAAGTCACTATCATTATTATTATTTTTATTGAAATACAAGCAAGAACAATTCTTAAAATCCAAGACATTATTGGGCTTTTAATTATTCCTTCAAATACAATAAATAGAAATAAAGAAAATAATAAACATATCACTGCTACCAAACAATAATGCTTCCGTAAAAATTTTTCAACCATATTTTTTCCTCCTTAAATTATTAATGGATTTAATTTATATACAAACTCCTTTTGGAAATTATTGTGTTATACTTATTATTATAACATAATTTATTATTTTTTCAATATTTAGCTGATTATTATATAGTAGGTATTAAAATTTTTTGTCCTATTTCCAAGTTTTTATTTCCTATATTGTTTATGTTTCTAATTTCTTGTACAATTTCTCTAATATCCTTTTCTGCATAATACTTATTATTATTTGCCTCATATTTTGCAATTGACCATAATGTATCTCCAGTTGAAACATATTGTTCTTTATATCTAATTTCCCCTTTTGAATATGTATTAGTTAATCCTATAAAAAGAGAAATTATTATAATACCTGTTATTATAATTATCATTCTTATAAATTTTTTAAAATCTACTATTTTTAACTTCATATAATTACCTCCTATAAATCAGTGAATGTTTGTTCGTACTTATAGGATAATTATAAACGAACATTTATTCTTTGTCAATACTTTTTCTGTATTTTTAGAAAAAATGTTCGTTTTTCACTATACATATTTATTTTAAAAAACTTTATAATAATATGATTTTATATCAGTAAACAAACTATCTAAGTAAATTACATTTTTATTCTTATCTTCGATTTTAATATTAGGAAATGTTCTTATCATTTTTTCATCATTCCAAAATTCATCTACAAATTTTGATATAATCTCATTTTGATATAATCTGTTATACTTTTCTAATATCTCTTCTCTATTTTCAACCTCTATATTTTTTTCTATTATTGTTCTATTTACAAATATATTTTGGGCAAAACAAGTTGCAATACAATCAATAAATAAAAATACTATGACAATTAAAATCATTGTTTTTAATACTTTTGTAGAAATTCTTTTCTTTACTTTTTTTATTAATTTATCTATTTGAGGATTAATAATTTTTATCAAAAATATGGTTAAAATCCCCCAAAATATCGAATATAACAAACATATTCTACCATTTACATTTAATATATTATTTGAATAATCCCACCATTGTGTAGATAAAATTATCTCTACTAAAAAACTTATCAAGTATTCAACAACTGAGCCAATAAAACATCCTCCTAAAAATAATGTTATATTATTTTTATTAAAATACTTTGCAAATAGTATTATGCATACTGCTCCTACTCCATATATTCCGCAAAAACGGACCATATAAAAAACTCTGTCTACATTCCCAGACTCCTTTGGTTGCTATTCCAAATAATGTTTCTATTATATATCCTAGAAAACTATATATTATAAAATACACAAATAGTTTCCATATACTTATTCCCAATATTGATAGTTTCTTTTTCTCCATTGTTTTGTTCATTTATTTCCTCCGTTATTATTTTATATTATCATAAAAGTATTTTACCACAATATTTATTTATAGTCTATTTTTGATTAATAAAAATTTATAATAATATTGGACTAATTTGTTCTCCCTCTAAAGCATATTCTATTGTCTTTATAATATATTCAGCATCAAATACAATTGAACGTGGCTTTGTTATTGGATTATCTTGTCTAAATGGAACAAAATAATAATTTCTTCTATTTAATAGTTTTCCTATATTTTCTGCATTACCACTTAACCCATTATTTGTAGATGGTGCAATTACAACTGGAAAGCCGATTACGTAAGTGTGATTTTACAGCCATAGTAGCTGGTGTATCTATTATGTCACAAGCCAATTTTGCCATTGTATTTCCGTGAACATGGTGCAACAATCATTACATCTGTCATTTTCTTAGGCCCTATTGGCTCAGCATCTTTTATAGTATGGATTATTTTATTTCCAGTTATTTCTTCTATTTTATCAATAAAGTCTTTTGCTTTTCCAAATTTTGTGTCCATATTATAGCTATTAAAAGACATTATTGGAATTACTTCCGCTTCTCTTTGTATTAATTCTTTCATCTTAGGTATAGTCTTACTAAATGTACAAAATGACCCAGTTAGTACAAATCCTACTTTTTTACCTTTTAACTCCAAAATTCATCAAATCCCCCTTTCATATTACATTTATATATAATATGAAATTTTGGAGTTTTTTGTCGTATATTATTTAATAATTTTACTTTTAATATTTAAAAAATAATACAAACTTCTATCACATTTGTTCTTCTAAGATATTTATTAGCTAACCATATTAATATTCTTGCAACTTATATCGTATTAAGTTTTCATTATTATATTCAAATTTTACTGTAAAAAATCTATTTGTTTCTTTTAATCTTTTAACAAATATCTTATCTCCTTCCCATGTATTTAAAGTAGCAACTTTATCTATGTCAATCCATTGTAAATCTCCTTCATTGCATTCTATTAAATCTCCTTCAAAATCATTTGAGGTAAATACATACATATATTCTGTTTCCCATTTATTTGATACATATGTTACTACACATCTTAATTTATATGTTTTAAGTGTAAGACCAGTTTCTTCTTTTACTTCTCTTACAATACATTCTTCTGGACTTTCTCCTTCTTCAAATTTACCACCTATACCTAGCCATTTACCTTTATTAATATCATTCCTCTTTTTTGTTCTATGTAACATTAAATATTTATCATTTTGTTCTATATAACACAATGTTGAAATTATCATATTATTCACCTCTTTTATCTTTATACCAATTAGCAAATACCTTTAATGCTTCTATTGAACCGTCGACTTTTCTTCTTTCTTCTCTTTCTACAATATCCATTTCAGCAAGTGTCTTTTCGAAATATTGAGGTTTAAATATATACCATAAATCTGACCATTTTTCTTCACTGTTTTCCCCTTGTTTTTTATTTGCCAATTCACCTGGATGTTTACCATAAAAATAATATATTTTCTTCCCATCATTATAAGCTAAACATTCTTCAAATCTGCAAGCTCTATTTTCTTTTCCTTCCATCAATTTTAAAATACCATCAATACCTATTGTATCTAATGAAAAATTAACAAATGCTCTTGGAAATCCATTTAATTCATCGATAAAAAATCCTGTATCTAATGCAATACATGGTTTCTTTACAATTTCATATGCTTGTTTTACTTTTGCTGTTACTATATCCTTTATATTATCACTTCTTGGTTCATCTAATTCAAAATCATATGTACTAAATCTTATATTATTAAAATATTGTTCTGCTGATTTAGCTTTTTCTTTATTGTGTGTTACAAAAATTATTTCTTCCATTTTTCCCCTCAATTATAAAATTGTTTTTAATTCTTTTAATTCTTTAATTTCATATTTCGGAATATATCCTGATAGATTTTTTTCTTTATTATAATTATACCAACAAGTATCAATATTATTTTCTATTCCACCTTTAATATCTTTTTCTAATTCATCGCCTATAAACAGTATACTTGTTTTTTCAACATTTCCTGACTTTTTTAATAAACCTTTATAAAACTCCTTATGCGGTTTCATAAAACCTACCTCTTCTGCTGAAAATACGGTTGAAAAATATTGTTCTATTTTCATTTTTTCTAATTTTGTTTTTAATGGCACTATAGGTCCATTTGTAGCTATAATAAGTATATATTTTTTATCATATAAATACTTTACAATATCAAGTGCTCCTTCTCTTGATACAACCTTTTCTTTCATCCCATTCATATAAATATTATTTATATTCACTGCTTCTTCATAACTAATATTATTATTAAAATATTCTAAAAATCTATGAGCTCTTATCCATTCTGCTTTTTTATATCTATCATCTTCATATGGTGTAAGTAACCTTCCAGCAGCTCTATCTTTCCATGTTTTCTTATCTATTTTATAAAATCTATCAAATTTTACTTCTGTATAATCCTCATTTACATATTTTAATACAATTTTAAAAGCTTCTCTAACATTTTCACAGTCATTTGTTAATGTATCATCTAAATCAAATATAATTGTTTTATACATAATATCTTTCTCCTTATTATCCTTAACAAAATCAGTTATCCTTATTTTTTATTCTTTATAATTCTATAAATTTCTCCCCAGTTGCTTACTTCTATTAAATTTTCGTTTTGTTCAAGTTTTTTCATCTCTTTATCTCTAAAATAAATCGTCTTTATTCCGTTTTGTGATAACTTTCTACAAACATCATAGGAGTCATCTATCATATAATCTATCTTTTCTTTTTGAGCAACTTCTAATTTATCGTCTTGTTTTCAGTAATATTTAGAAAATACTAAACCTTCTTGAGAAAACTTCTCTTCTGCTACATCTTTCATTTCTGGTACCATTCCACCTCTTGCAGATATTATTATTAATTCATGACCATCCTGTTTTATCATATTAATTACATCTTTGGCACCAGGTATTAAATCTGTTTGTTTTGATAATTTTACAGAATATTTAGTAAAGAAATTCATCCTATCTTCTTGTGTCCAATCATATCTATTTCTTAAATAATGTTCATTTCTACTAATAATTCCATCTTTTTTTAATTCTATAAAATCATATAAGTCACCATAGGTTTTTAAAACTCTTTCATAATCTAATATTACTCCATCTATATCAATTCCTATTTTCATAATTAATTCTCCTTATATTTTTCTAATTTCTTATTTATTTTTTTATAAACATTCTCAACTATCCATTTCTCGGTTGATACTTTCTCTACATCTTCTATATTAATCCATTTAACTCCACTATTTTCATCTTCTTTTACTTTTAATGTTTCATTTTCATCTACTTCTAACAGATATGTTAAATTTAAATGTACATGAGAAGCTACATATTTTCCTCTTTTAACATATCCATTTACACATATAATTTCTAATGAAAATATATCATCTTTAAGTACTTTTACATTCTCTATTCCTGTTTCTTCTTTTATCTCACGAATAGCTGTACCTAATAAATCTGATTCCCCATACGCATGTCCACCAGTCCATGCCCATGATTTATATATATTGTGATATATCATTAATACTTTTGTTCTTTCTTTATTTACTGCCCATGATGATGCTGTAAAATGTCCGAATTCATTATTTCTTGTTAATACATCATCAAATGTATTTATGTATTTTAACATTACAGCTTTATCTTTTTCTTCTTGTTCATTATATGGTTTATAATTTTCTATTTGTTCTTTTAAATTCATATTCTCTTACTCCTTAATATTATTTTTACTTTTTCACTTCCAAATTCTTTTTATATTTTCCTCTTCCTTATCTTTTAAAGCATTATATAAGTCTATACCTAATTTATTGCATACACTATTTAAAACAATAAAAACATCAGCAATTTCACTTTCTATAGTATCATAATTATTAATTTTATTATTATCTATACTCATATCAGTGGCATTCTTTCTTATAGCTTTCGCTAACTCTCCAACTTCTTCTAAAAGTAACAACATAGTTTTTTCTATTTCTTGATTTTCAAAACCTCTAATTTTTATTACATTTCTTATATATCCTTGTACTTCTCTTAAATTGTTTTTTTCATTCAAATTATTCCATAATTCTAGTTGATTATTACTCATTCAAATTTTCTCCTTGTTCTTATATTAATTTATTTTATATTAATTTATTTTATATTAATTTATTTTATATTAATTTCTTTATATCATAAAAAAAATATAATTTCTAGTAATTTCGTTAATTTAGGTATATTTAAATTAATAAACCAATATCTTTTTAATGGTGATATTTTGAGAAAAACAAAAATTTTCTTTATTAATGGAATTATATTAACAATTACTGCTTTCATTATGAAAAGCATTGGCATGGTATTTAATTTATATATTTCTAATAAAATAGGATCAGAAGCGGTTGGAGTATTTAGTTTAGTTATGTCTGTATACTTATTTGCAGTTACTTTAGCAACTTCTGGATTAGCTATTGCTTGTACATGCATTGTTTCAGAACAATTTGCTAAAGGAAACTATTTTGATGGATTAAAAGCTGTTAAAAGTTGCCTTCTATTTGCACTATTATTAGGACTAGGAAGTAGTATACTTGTTTTACTATTTTCTAATATAATCTCTCATAATTGGCTAAAATCCATGATATCCTCTATTCCTCTTTACCTAATTTCTATAGGACTACCTTTTATTGCTATTTCTAGTGTTATAAATGGATATTTTTCTGCTGTAAGAAAAGGATATAAAAGTGCCTTTTCTCAAGTATTTGAACTGTTTATAAAAATACTTGCTACTATCTTGTTATTAAATTTTTATGTTAGTAAAACTGTAGAATCAATTTGTATTTGTTTAATATTAGCAGATGTAATATCTGAGATTTGTTCTTGTTGCTTATTAGTTATTTTATATAAAATTGATAAAATTAAATATTGCACAAGAGCTATTAATAATATTACATTTAAAAAGAAAATCTTAAAAATTACTCTTCCTGTTTCTATTACTTCTTATATTCGTTCTGGCTTATCTGCTTTAAAGCAATTTATTATACCCAGTAGATTAGTATTATTTGGGTTGCCTTATAGTATAGCATTATCTGAATACGGAAAAATCAATGGAATGACAATGTCTATTCTTCTATTTCCTAATGTTTTTATCATGTCATTTAGCAATTTACTCATTCCTGAATTTTCTAGCTTAATAACCAAACAATATAAAAAGAGAATATTAGAAGTCTGTCAAAAAGTTTTCTTAATCACTTCTATATTCTCTATTAGTGTTTCTATAATTTTCTTTTTATTTGCCAATGAAATTAGCCTTATGGTATTTAAGAATTTAGAATGTGCTAAATACATCAAAATCCTTTCTCCTCTTATTTTATTTATGTATCCAGATAATATAATAGATAGTATGTTAAAAGGCTTAAATAAACAATTTGGTGTTATGTTTTGTAATATCTTAGACTTAATATTAATGATTGGTATTCTATACTTTTTCTTACCTATATTAGGTTTATCAGGCTATCTTTTAGCTATTATGATTAGTGAAATATTTAATTTTTGTATTAGCTATCTTCAACTTTACAAAGCAATTGGTTTTAAAATGTCCATACCAATTACTAGTTGCTATTTATTTTTCCTAGCTTTAGGATTTTATGAAATTGCAATAGTTTTATAGTATTTTTAAAATTATCTTATTATTACATAATACAATCTATGCACAAAAGTCAAACGACTTTCGTGCATTCCTTCACATTTTTCAAACGACTTTTGTGTTTTTCCTGAACTTATAATTAAAATGATACTTAAAATATTTTCACAATTATCTAATATGCTTCTATTATAAATTTTATTAAATCTTTTCAAACCTTTTATTAACTATATTCCAATTTAAAATATTCCAAAAAGCTTGAATGTAATCTGGTCTGTTTGTTGTGTATTGTAGATAATAAGAATGTTCCCACATATCTAATACTAGAAGCGGTTTACATCCCCATAGAGTTAAATTTTGATGTTTTTCACATTGTAATATTTCTAATTTATTCCATCTTGGAACCCAGACTAAAATACACCAGCCTGATGCTTCTACTGCTTTACTAGCCTCAATAAATTGAGCTTTAAACATGTCATAACTTCCAAAATCTTTTGTTATTTGTTTCATTAAATTAATATCTGGTTCTGTTGGCACTGCTATTCCCATATTTTCAAAAAATAGTTCATGTAATATTGCTCCAGATCCATAAAAACTTAAATCTCTTTCAAGACATTTTATACTTGAAAAATCATTTGTATTACGTGCCTTTTGTAATTTTTCTTCTGTCTTATTAGTATTGTCAACATATCCTTTATATAAAACATTATAATGTAAATCTAATGTTTTAGCAGAATAATATGGTTCTAAAGCATTTATTGGATATGGCAATTCAATCATTTTTAACATAAAAAAACCTCCTAAAATTTTATACTTATAGTATATTCATTTTAGGAGATTTATATTATTTATGTAGTCCTTCTTTTTTATATTTCATTCTTTTTTCTTTTCTTTCTTTCTTTTTATTATTTATCCTAGAATTATACCAGTAATTTAATAAAATTACTATAATTAAGATCAATAATGTTATTTTACTTTTTAATATTTTTATAACTATTCCAAATCCATTTATTTTAAATTTATATACTCCTTCAATTTGAGAATATGTTACTTTTTCTTTATCTTCTGAATTATTATTATCACCCTTTGTAGCATATTTAGTAATTCCATTTTTTTCTTCAATTCTAACTATTCTATGTGTTGTAATGCTATCACCATCTTTAAAAGATATAATATCATTTACTTTTATTTTTTCCTTATTTAATTCCTTCACAAATATAGCATCGCCAACATGTATAGTAGGTTCCATGCTTCCAGATACTATTATATAACTTTTCAAGCCAAAAAAGTCAGGTGTTTTATCTGGATTTATAAATGATTTAAAAATCAAGGTAAGATTAAATATAATTATCGGTATAAGTACTATATATAATATAATGCTTAAAATTTTCATAGCAATATGTATTCTCGTATCTTCTTTATTGATTTTATTTACTTTATACATTTTGTACCTTTTTCTCCTTTTCTTAAGTAACTTCAAGTATAATTTTAACACAATTCATTTTCACTTACAATAAACATTTTCATTATGTAATATAAATGTAATATTTTTTTACATGTTTTTTATTTACTTTACTTATTATTGAAGTTATAATAAATATTGAATACTAAAGATACGGAGGATATTATGCTTTTTTATGATTTTACTACTTTAGATGATTTTATAAAAAACAATTTAATTGTTAATATTAAAGAAGAAAAAGATAAATTAGAAAATACTATAAATCTAATTAATGATAAAAAAAATAATCTTAGGAATGTAACAACAAATATGATAGCTGTTACAAATACAGTTGATAAAAATGAGGTAAATGATTTTCGTGATACTGTCTCTACATTAAAATCTTCTTTCGAAGATATTGAAAAGATAGAAATCCTTGCAAACACTTTACTAAGTTCGTTAAATAATATATTAGATTTATATAACAATAATTTAGAACTTAATTATAATGAAATTAAAGCTGAATTAATCGAATATAATAAAAAAAGTGATGAATTATCTAATGATATCTTTGCTTTTGAGAAAAATATCAGCTCTGTTCTTGATTATGCAATAGAATTATCAGTTACAAGTTCAAATAATAATCTTAATAATCATATATCAAAAGACGAGTTGAATGCTTTAAACGAGTTTAATTTATTAAAAGATAACAATACATTAATAATATCTGAAAAAAGACAGTTAGCATATTTACCTTATATATGTTCAGAAGTTGAAAAAATATATAAAAACTCTAATGGTAAATATTCTTCTACACAAGATGTTATTGATAAATTATATATATTACCATTAAGCAAATTCAAGAATTCTTCTATTTCAAGATTTAGAGAAAGCTTTAATTTAATCAGAAACAAAGAAAACGGATCTATAATAAGAGCTTTAGATTTGGGATTAGAATTAATGTTTAAATATAACCTTAACCCTATTGTAATAGCAGCTTGTAGGAACTTAGACGAACTAGATATATATTTAGATTGTTTAGAATCAAAAGAATTATTTGATTTTAACTGTTTTGAAATAAAATTTGAAGTTTCTCCACAGATTTCAAAAAATAAAAATGTAGGAATATAAATTCTGTTCCTATGTTTTTATTTTTTCCATTTATAATATAAGTTTTTTTGCACACACTAAAAGAGGAATATATATTATTATGGAGAGAAAAATGATTCAAATTCTTGATACAAATACTAACAATAATAAAGTCAAAAAATCAAATAAAGTTAAAAAAATTTTTTTATTCAAATTTCAGTTTATAATATCAACTACAATTGCAATTATTTTAATAATTATATCTTTATTATATTTTTCATCTTTAAATAAGAATGAAAATATATCAAGTACAATATTAGATAATTATAGTGTTTACAAATTATATTCTGAAAATTCATCTGTTATAGAAAAAAGTGAAAGTGATTTATTTGGAATAATAGAAATACCAAAAATCAAAATATATTATCCAGTATTTTCCCATTTGAGTGAGGATTTACTAAAAATTTCCCCTTGTAAATTTTATGGTAATACACCAGATAAAGATAGTAATATTTGTATTGCAGGTCATAACTATAATAATACATTATTTTTTAGTAAAATAAATATTCTTAAGGAAAACGATGAGATTTATATTTATGATAATTTAGGAAACAAATACATTTATTTTGTATTTGATATTTATGAAGTTAAAGATACAGATTTATCTCCTATTTTTGATTATAATAATAAATCAAAAGAATTAACATTAATAACTTGTAATAATTTAAATAATAATAGAATAATAGTAAAGGCAAAACAATAAAGAAGCCTCTTAATATTTAAAGCTTCTTTATTTATATTTTATTATTATTCAATTAAATATTTTTATACTCTTTTATTTTTTTGTATGCATATACAGATGATATTGCAAATATAACTACTAACATTGCAACAGGAACTGAATCTGCTATACCTGTTTTTGGTAAATTATTAGTATTATATACACTTGAGTTGTTTGTGTTATTTGTATTATTTGTTTTATTAGTATTCAATGTATTATTTACATTATTAGTATTAGTATTGTTTAATGAATTGTTTGAATTGTTTGTATTGTTTGTATTTCCTCCGTCTAAAGTTTCAGATAAATCAGCAAACCCATCATCTCCATCTGCTGCAAAAACACTTGCACTAAACATTATTAACATTGTAACAATTAATAAAATTGAAAATATTTTAATTAAATTTGATTTTTTCATATTATTGATTCTCCTTACTTCTTTATTAGTATTCTTATAACCACTCTATATTATACTACTTTTTTAAATATATTTCAAGTAATTATTACAAAATACCTATTCTTTTGTTCTTCAATATTATTTTATACTTAAAAAATATATAAGTCAATATATTTTTTATTTTTTTATTTTACATTTTTATTACAAAATGATTACAATTTTTCTAAATTTAAACATTAAATTTAAATAATACAATATCACCATCTTGCATTATATATTCCTTTCCTTCTGAGCGAACTAATCCCTTTTCTTTAGCAGCTGTCATAGAACCTTCTTTTATCAAATCATCATAAGATACTACTTCTGCCTTTATAAATCCTCTTTCAATATCAGAATGTATCTTACCTGCAGCCTGTGGCGCTTTTGTTCCTTTTTTTATTGTCCAAGCTCTAACTTCTGGTTCTCCTGCTGTTAAAAATGACATTAGACCTAATAAATCATAACTTCTTTTAATAACCTTATCTAACCCGGATTCTTCTAATCCTAAAGCTTCAAGCATTTCGTTTTTATCTTCATCTTCTAATCCTGATAATTCTTCTTCTATTTTCACGCATAACGGAATTACCTCTGCATTCTCTCTTGCAGCATATTCTTTTACCTTTAAGACCATTTCATCATTTTCAGCACTTTCTATTTGTTCTTCTGAAATATTGGCTATATATAAAATTGGCTTTGTGGTCAATAAAAACATATCTTTTACTAGAATTTTCTCATCATCATTAAACTCTATAGCTCTTGCAGATATTCCATTTTCTAAACTTTCTTTTATTTTTTCTAACAAATCTATTTCTTCTTGATATTTTTTATCTGCTTTCAAATTTTTTCTCGCTTTGTCTAATCTCTTATTTATAGTTTCAATATCAGCAAATATTAATTCTAAATTTATAGTTTCAATATCTCTTATTGGATCCACATTACCATCAACATGAACCACATTACCATCTTCAAAACATCTTACAACTTCTACTATTGCATCTGTTTCACGAATATGAGACAAAAACTTATTTCCTAATCCTTCTCCCTTACTCGCTCCTTTTACTAATCCTGCAATATCAACAAATTCAATAACAGCATGAGTTGTCTTTTGTGGATTATACATTTTAGTTAATTTATCCAATCTCTCATCTGGTACTGGAACCACTCCAACATTTGGCTCTATTGTGCAAAATGGATAATTCGCACATTCTGCTCCAGCTTTTGTTATACTATTAAACATTGTACTCTTCCCCACATTTGGAAGACCCACTATTCCTAATTTCATCTTTTCCTCCTTTTTGTCCTTTGGTGTCCTTTTGGGGACGTTTCTGTTTGGGACATTTTCATCACTATCCAGGACACAGTTCTTATTTAATTTTATTATCTATTTCTTCTAATACTTTTTCTTTAAAATCTTCTACTCTCATAACACCTAAATCACCATCTTTATGAGAACGCACTGCAACCAAATTCTCGCTAGCTTCTTTTTGTCCAACTACTACCATATATGGTATTTTTTGAAGCTGTGCTTCACGAATTTTATATCCTGTTTTTTCATTTCTATCATCAACTTCTACACGAATTCCTTCTTTTATTAATTCATCTTTAACTTTATGAGCATATTCATGTTGGTTATCTGTAATTGGAAGAATTTTAACTTGTGTAGGAGCAAGCCATACTGGTAAATTTCCTTTTGTTTCTTCAATTAAAAATGATATAAATCTATCAGAAGAACCTAATATTGCTCTATGAATTACAACAGGTCTATGTTTTTGTCCATCTTCACCTATATATGATAAATCAAATCTTTCAGGAAGAGCAAAATCCAATTGACATGTTGGTATTGTTACATCATGTCCTAATGCTGTTTTTATTTGAATATCTATTTTAGGTCCGTAGAATGCTGCTTCTCCTTCTGCTTCATAAAAATCAATATTTAAATCTTTTAAAATTTCTCTTAATTGTTCTTCTGCTGTCTCCCACATTTCATCATTGTCTATATATTTAGACTTTTCTTTACTTCTTAGTGAAAGTCTAAAAGCAAAATCTTCTTTTTTAAAGCCAAAATCTTTCATGTATACTTCAAATATTAAATTTAAAACTTTTCCTACTTCTTCTTTTATCTGGTCAGGTCTCACAAATAAATGAGCATCATTTTGGCACATTTGTCTAACACGTTCTAATCCACATACTGCTCCTGAATTTTCATATCTAAAGTCATGAGCAAGTTCTCCGATTTTTATAGGCAAATCTTTATATGAGTGCATAGAATTTTTATACACTAACATATGATGTGGACAATTCATTGGTCTTAATACCATTTCTTCATAATCCATTTTCATTACTGGAAACATATCTTCCTTATAATGATCCCAATGTCCACTTGTTTTATATAAATCAACTGTAGCAAGTGATGGTGTATATACATGTTGATATCCAAGTCTTAACTCTTTATCTTGAATATATCTTTCAAGCAATCTTCTTATCGTTGCCCCATTTGGTAAATACATTGGTAGACCTGAGCCTACTAGTGGATGTGTCATGAATAAATTTAAATCTTTTCCTATCTTTCTGTGGTCTCTTTGTTTTGCTTCTTCTAAAAGCTGTAAATATTCTTCTAGTTGACTAGCTTTTGGAAATGATATTCCATAAATTCTCTGTAGCATTTTATTGTTTTCGTTTCCTCTCCAATATGCTCCTGAAGAAGATAATATTTTAACTGCTTTTACTTTTCCAGTACTTGCTAAATGTGGTCCTGCACATAAATCTGTAAAATCTCCTTGTTTATAAAAACTAATTTCTTCCCCTTCTGGTAATTCTTCAATTAACTCTTGTTTATATGGTTGTCCTTCCATTAGTTTTAAAGCCTCTTGTTTTGTTAGAGAAAATCGCTCTATCTCCATGTTTTCTTTTATAATTTTTTTCATCTCAGCTTCTATATTTATTTTATCCTCATCTGTAAATGGATTTTCCACATCAAAATCATAATAAAATCCATTATCAATAGATGGTCCTATTGCAAATTTAACGTTTGGAAATATTCTTTTTACAGCCTGTGCCATAATATGTGATGTTGTATGCCAATAAGCCTTTTTTCCTTCTATATCATCATCCTGAAAAGTGTGTATAACTAAGTTGCAATCATCTTCTAATTCATATCTTAAATCTTTAATTTCACCATTAACCTCACCACATGTAGCAACCCTTGCTAGTCCTTCACTGATTTTCTTTGCAACTTCTAATATAGAAGAACTTTTTTCTACTTCTATAACAGACCCATCCTTCAAACTAACTTTAATCATAAAAATTCCTCCTTCTTTTGATGATGATTTTTTCCTCCGTCCCAAAAATCATCAAAAAACACTCCATGGATATTATTTTATCCATAGGAGTGCATTTTACACGGTTCCATCCTAATTTTAACTTAATTAAAGATTATAACGTATCTTAGACGTCTAGCTTATTCACTAGAAACTTTGAAGAGGTAGTTTTTCAAATATGTTTTCTTAAATTGACTTCCAGCCTATGGTCAATTTTCTCTTGAAGTAACCTTTATTTTACTTTTTCTCTTACTGTTTTTTGCTAATTTTACTTATGTATACAATTTTAATACTTTTTATAAAAAAAGTCAATAGAATTTATTTACTTTTTTCTGATATTAGGTTATAATAATTAATGCATTTAGATGTGCTTTAAATGCGAAAAAATTGTAACAAAAGAAATGTAACTAAAAACATGCTTCTATAGCTCAGTTGGTAGAGTGCAGCCTTGGTAAGGCTGAGGTCACCGGTTCAATCCCGGTTAGAAGCCCCAAAATAATAACGGAACTAGTTTGATAGTTCCGTTATTATTCTGTTATTATTTTATTATTATTTTTATGACTGTTTTTATATATTATTGTCATTAAACATATTTTTAATTGCTTTTTTCCTTATTCTTTGAATTGCATTATCTACTGATTTTACTGGTGAATCTAACTTTTGAGCTATTGTTACATAGCTTTCTCCTTTTATAAATCTATCTAACACTTGTTTTTCAAATTTACTTAATGATTTGTTTACTGCGTTTTCTACTTCTTGATAATATTCTTTTTTCATTATTGTTTCTAATGGATCTTCTATTGTTTTACTATTAAAGGTATCTATTAATTCAACACTATCATCTTCATTATTTTCATAGGCTGCATTGTTTAATGATAAATACGAGTTTAAAGGCATATGTTTTTGTCTATTTGAACTTTTTATTGCTGTTATTAATTGACGTTCTATACATATATTAGCAAATGACTTAAATGAACTTTGTTTATCTTCATTATAATTTTTAATTGCTTTAAATAGTCCTATCATTCCTTCTTGCACTATATCTTCTCTCTCAGCACCTATCATAAAATACTTTCCAACTTTTATATTTACAAGTTCTTTGTATTTTTCCAATAAATATGATAGTGAACTTTCATCTCCTTGTTTTATTTGAGATATTATTTGTTCATCTGTTAGGTTGCTATATTTATCTGTTGTGTAAAATACATTCTTGTTTTGCATTCGTCAAGATACCTCCAAATGTGCTTTTTTAGTATTATATATGTCAAAATCAGTAATGTCAAGCAATTAAGAAGAAAAAGTAAGAAATAGTTTTAAATTTATTTCTTACTCATCAAATCATTTATTCAATTCTTGTTTTAACATTTTCCATACTTCGTCAGATTCCATACCTTTTTGCCAAGAACCTACTCCTGCTAAATTATTTTCTGTAATTAAAGATACTTTTTCTTTAAGAGATTTAATATCTTCAATCCAAATTTGTTTTTTGCTATCCCCATCAGTATATTCTACATAATTTTGTTTTAAATCATCATTCCATTTTTTGTTTGCGCCTTCTGGAATTACTTTATCAATATTTTTCATGAATACCGTCTTGCTACTAACATTTCCTTCAGAATCAGTTGTCCAAACTCTAGTATAGAAAGGTATAGCTAGAATAATTTTATCTGAATCTATTTCTTCTGTTTGTAAAAATTTATTTAAACTTAATTTTACCCAGTCATATCCAGCTGTTGTTCCTGGTTTTTTGCTTGATATTCCATATTGGTCATATGCCATAAAAACAATATAGTCTGCTACATCTCCTATTACATTTCTATCAAAACACATTGACCAGGTCTCTCCACCATCTGGCGCTGTTACATCAACAGATGTGACTAATCCAATTTCTTTTAATCTTGGTGTAAGTTCTATTATAAATCTTGAATACATATCTTTATCTTCTTGCTTCATATTTTCAAAATCAACATTAATTCCATCAATTCCGTATTTAACACATTTATCTACAATACTTTCTATTAATTGTTGCCTTAATTTATAACTATTCATAATCTTAGATGTTATAGATAAACTATCTTTTGCTGCTTCAGCATTTGAAATCATTGGCCATACTTTATAACCATTTTCATGTGCCCATTCAATATATTTCTTTCCACTATCTCCTATATTTTCACGTAAATTACCATTTTTATCAATATAGAAAAATGCAGGTGAAACTACATTAACACCTTCAATACTTGTCCCCTCTCGTGATGGTGCAGAACCTACTTCTGAATAATAATCCCAAGTTAAATTAATTTTTCCTTTAACTTGTTTTTCTTCTTCCATGTTTTCTCTTACAGCAAATTCATTTTCTATTTTATTAGATTTTATATATCCTACTTTTCCATTTGAAGTTCTAATCTTCGCATGTCCTTTATCTTTAGATACAACTATTACAGTATCTCCTTTTTTTATTCTATCTACAGTTTTAGCAATAAAATTTGTTGAAGATTTAACAGATATATTTGATGTTACTATTGCCTTTTTTTGTTCTCTTTCTAAAGAATCCATTGTTACAACTTTTGTATTTTGAATATTTTGAATTTCTATATCATAAACATCTTTCATTTCTGATATTGGTAGATATATTGTTCCTTCTTTTTCTATTGCATGTGCATAAATTTTTTTATTGGATCCATTAATATTAATTATATTTTTTTCAAATCCAACTGCTGCTATCTTTTTTTCATAAGTTGTTATAATTTGATTTGTTTCTTTCTCTTCATATATATGTTTATCAAAGAAGTTTGCTATATCTTGTTTAGATAAATATATTACATCATTTTCTATTAAGACATCATTTTTTAAATTTGATGTTACATTTTTATTGTTTATTACCAAATTTGTTGTTTTGTTTTTATCTAAAACAATAAATTCATTAGCAATAAGTCCAATTATAAAGATTACTATTATGGCTACAATAGTTAAAAATGTTTTTATTATATTCTTTTTCTTCTTTTCTATTTCCTCTTTTGTCATTCTCTTTTTAGGTTTTTGAGTATTTTCTACTATTCTTTTTCCTTTTCTCATATATCTTTTGCTCCTTATTTTTATTCTTACTTTCTTACTATATCATAAATTATATCTTTAGCAAATAAATTTTATAAAATTTTAATATTATTTCTTTAGAGTTCTCAAATAATCTTTTTGTTCAGCTGTAATTCTATATGATTCTATAGCTTTTTGTAATGACTTGTTATAAGTAAACTTGTCTAAATTACATATATCTAAGTATTTCAAAGTTTTATCATAAAACTTGATTAAACATACTGAGATAGCCCATGCAACTGCCATTTGTACATAATATTCTTGATTTTTTATATTATCAAAAATTTGTAAATCTTTTTCTATATATTCTTCATCTATATAATAATTCAAAATCATTACTACAGCAAATCTAATTTCGAATTCTTTATCAGATTTTAAATAACTTTGAATAAAATCCCACATTTCTTTTTTGTATTTTTTAGTTATTTTTAATCCAGCACAAAATGTATCACATACAGCCCAATTATCTATTTTCGGAACAAATTCTTTAATATAATCGAATATTATATTAATATCCTGTTTTTTATCTAGACCTATTAACATTCCCTGTAACATAATTTCTTCATAATATTCGTTATCTATATTTTCTAATAGTTCTTTTAATGTATTTTCTTTTATTAATTCTTTAGCATAATTTCTTAATACTGGCACTCTTATTCCTATTATATTATCTGTCCCTGGACATAACCCAGAATGAAATTCTTTATATTTTTTATCTGATAAATCCATTAATTTACTTTTTATTTCTTCTTTCATATTTCTCTCCTATTTTTTATAATTTATCTAAATTATACCATAAAATTTAAACAAGTGGCTATAAAAGACCACTTGTTTTTGGCAGTATTTGTTTTTATTATTTTTTATTTTTCCGAGTTATTATCTTATTTATAACAGAAGCAATAAAAAGAAGTATATTTGAAAATATAAAAATACTAATATA
Organism: uncultured Clostridium sp.; assembly: GCA_948471115.1. Classification (GTDB taxonomy): domain Bacteria; phylum Bacillota; class Clostridia; order TANB77; family CAG-508; genus CAKPSH01. Next base: position 7,123 of record CAOKRJ010000015.1, on the reverse strand, counting down.
TAAACTCATTGCTAATAATGATGTTACAACCATAACTCTTACTATACCATCAAAATTCTCTTTTTTTTGAGTTTCAGAATGTCTTTTCACTTCATAACTTTGATTAGATTCTCCATAATTTTCTACTTCTATCTCTATTGTTGCTTTATCACTATGTAATTCCATTTCAAAATCATTGGACTCACTATCATAATCATTAATAGTAAATCTATAATCAGTCTCAAAATTATGGTTCAAAATCATTTTCTCTGCTTCATCTTCAAGATTTTGATACTCTTGTTCAGGATACGGATAAAAGAAAACTCCCCACCAATTGTTAATGGTAAAACTACAACATATTATAATGAAACTTATTATAAATGATATAATACCAGTAGCAAACCAATGCTCATCACAAACGCTATTCCGAATATCTTTAATTTTTTGATACATAGATTCTCCTTTGTTCTAATTAGAAGTTGTTGCTATTCCCTATATGTCTAACTTAAGCTACTGCCTTACTTAAGTGTTTCCTAAGGATAAAATATTAAAGTCACATTGAGATTATAGCATATTTTACATAATCCAGCAATACTTGACAGCGTAAAAAATAAGGAAGTTACTAAAACCTTCTTATTTAACAATGGCATATTTTGTTATTATTTTTAATTATCCAAAGAAGGGATTAAAAGAACGTCCCTTAATCCCTCATCTTAAAATTCTTATTGTGTTAAATATTGTAATTAATGTAGTTCCTACATCTGCAAATACTGCTTCCCACATGTCTGCTATTCCAAATAAGCTAAATAATAGTATTAGTAATTTTACTCCTATTGAAAATGTTAGGTTCTGTTTTATGATTTTGTTTGTCTTTTTTGATGTATTTATAGCCTCTAATATTTTTCCTAATTCATCTGTCATAATTACCATATCAGATGCTTCTATAGCTGAACTTGAACCAATTCCTCCCATCGAGATTCCTATATCTGCTCTTGCAAGTACTGGACTATCATTAATTCCATCTCCCACATAAGCAACTTTTTTATTAGAATTTTGCTTTTGCTCTAATATTTTCTCAAGTTCTGCATATTTATTTTGTGGTAACATTTCAGCTTTCACTTCATTAATTCCTACTTCATTTGCTATTCTTATAGCCACTTCTTCTTTATCACCAGTAAACATCTTTGTTTTAATTCCAAGTTTTGAAAGTTCTCTCATTGTTTCTTTAGCATCTGGTTTAATTTCATCTGTTAATACTATACTTCCTATTACTTCATGTTCAACTTTAAGATACAAAATTGTTCCCTCTTGCTTTTCATCTTGTTCTTCTAAACCTACTAAAGCTTTATTTCCAATTTTTATAATTTCGTCTTTAAATTTATATTGTAATCCTTTTCCTGCTACTTCTTGAAATTCTTTTACTTGTTCTATATCTATTTTATCAATTCCTTCTTGTTGTATCCTTTTCAATATTGATTTAGCAATTGGATGATTTGAAAACCTCTCCCCCATAGCAAAATATCTCAAGATATCTCTTTCATTATAATTACTATTTAAACAATTAATTTCACTTACTGAAAAATTTCCTGTTGTAATAGTTCCTGTTTTATCAAATATAATTTCACCAATATCTTTTAATCCATCTAAATAATCACTACCTTTTACCAGTATTCCTTTTTTCGAAGCTTTTCCAATCCCACTAAAATAACTAAGTGGTACAGATATCGCAATTGAACATGGACAAGAAATAACCAAAAATATTAAAGCTTTATATACACTTTCACTATAAGTTACACCTTTAATTATTAAAGGCATCAATGTTCCAACAAGTAAAGCCAATATCATAACAACAGGTGTATAAATTTTAGCAGCTTTTGCCACAAATGTTTCTGTTTTAGCTTTTTTATCTGTCGCATTTTCCACTAAATTTAGTATTTGGTTTACAGTACTATTTTCGTAAATTTTTTCTACCTTAATTTCTAATAGCCCTTGTACATTAATTCCTCCAGAAAGCACATATGATTTTTCTTGAGCTTTAACCAAAGCACTCTCTCCAGTTAATGCTGAATTATCTATTTCTGCTTTACCTTTTATAACAACACCATCAAGCGGAATCCTTTCCCCTGTTTTTACTAAAATAATATCTCCTACTTTTACTTCTTCTGGATTAACTTGTTTTGCCTCTTCACCATTTTTCAAATTAGCATATTCTGGTTTAATATCCATCAAGTCAGTAATTGACTTACGAGTTTTGCTAACAGCTCTTGCCTCTAATATTTTACCAATTTCATATAAAACAATAACCATAACACCTTCCATAGACTTATCTACAAAACAAGCCCCTATAGATGATATCGTAATTAATGCATTTTCATCTAATACTTTATTCTTAGTAATTTGAATAAAGGCTTTCTTAGCCGTTCTAAAAAGTAATATTATTAAAGAAATAATAGTTGATATAATTCCAATATTTTTACCAAAACTCAAGTGAGTCCCCACAAAATAAACACAAATCCCTAAAATTAATCTAACAATATCAAAATTACTTCTCTCGGATTTTTGTTCTGCTTTATTTTCTGTTTTTTCATTATCATCAGTCACTATAACATCTGGCTCCAAACTATGAACAATATCTGAAACTTCTTCTTTTACCCCTTCTACTTTATTTGTTTTAAAAGACAATTTAGAAGTCGAAAAATTAACATTCACCTCTTCATATTCATCTATTTGAGCGATTTTATCCTCTATCTTTTTAGCACAATTAGCACAATCAAGTCCACTTAATGTATATCTATAACTCTTCAATATGTTCACGACCTTTCTTTACAATTTGTGAAATATGATCATCATCCAAGCTGTAATATACAACCTTTCCATCTTTTCTATACTTAACTAATTTTGATTGTTTTAAAATCCTTAACTGATGTGAAATTGCAGAATGCGTAGTACCTACAATATTAGCAATATCACATACACATAACTCATTCTCCATCAATGCATAAATAATTTTCATTCTTGTAGAATCAGCAAAAACCTTAAATAATTCTGCTAAATCATATATCAATCCATCTTCTGGCATTACATCCTTCACTTTCCTTACAGTATCCTCATGTATTACTGTAACCTCACATAACCCCTCTTCCATAAAACCTCCTTTTGTTGCCATTAGTTCCGTGTTTGTTTGACAACCCTATCTTATATTTATATTTTTACATATGAGCAACTATTCATATATTATGATAATTCTTTATTTATTATTTGTCAATATATTTTTTGAAAATTTATTACGAATTAAAAATAATGAATTAAAAATAAGATTTAATTCCCATTTTGAGACCCGACCCCAAAATGAGAATTTTTATTTCCAAACATCTTTTATTTGTTCTTCTGAAATTGGTCCTTTTCTTAAAATATGAGGGATTCCATCAATTACTTGTACAATGGTTGATGCAATACCAATTTTACTCTCTCCTCCATCTATAAAATAATCTACTTTCCCTTCAAAATCTTTTATAATCTTTTTTAAGTTTGTTACACTTGGTTTACTTGAGATATTACTACTTGATGTAGCTATTGGTACTCCTGCATAGTCTATTAATTTAAGAGTAATCTCATTTGCTGGTATACGAATTCCTACTGTTTCTTGATTACTTGTTGCTATATTGGGTACAATATCTTTTTTCTTTAATATAATAGTAAATGGTCCTGGAAAGAATTTTTCCATTAGTTTATACTCTAATTGTGTTATTTCTTTTGCAACTTGATTTACCATTTTCATATTACTTACTAATAGACTAATTGGCTTATTCAGGGGTCTTTCTTTTATATTATATATTCTTCTAACTGCATTTTCATCAAATACATTTGTACCTATACCATATACAGTTTCTGTTGGGAAAATTACAATTCCACCATCTTTTATAATTTCTGCTGGTTTTTTTAGCACATTAAAATTCAAATTTTCTTTTATATCTAAATATTCTTTCAAACTAAAACCCCTTTATTCTATTTCTAAAGATTTTTTATACAATAGTTCAATTTCTTTTTTATCTGGATTTGGCTTATCCCAATTTGTTCCAAAATTACTGTAAAAATCTAATAGTAATTCTAATTTTAACCAATCTCCTTCATATATAGTTTCTAAAATTCCAGCTATTCTATCTACCATAAATTTATTTAAAATCTTCATATCTTGCTGTGATAATTTTCCATTACCATGCATATCCTCTACTGGTCCATTTCTAAATATGTAATGTGTTAAAGCTTTTGAAATATTTTCTAGATTATCTCTATCAAATAATCTTTTCTTTGACTCAGCATTTAATCCTTGATATAAGTCTGATTCTATGATTTGTTTTCGTATAGAACTTCTCATATTTATATTCCATTTTTTTCTTTTATATGTTACTTTTGATTGACTTACATTGTATAAATCAGATACCATACTATCAGGAATATCTTCTTCAAAAAGTTCCTCTAATTCTTCTTTTGTTATTTTATCCCAATCTAACTTTTCTCCATTCTCTTTCTTATATTTTAATTTATTATATAGATTTTCACCCATATTACTTGTCACCTCTTTTGGTAATTTTAATTTTATTTCTTTTTCTTCCTATTTTCTTCAAATTCTTCCCATGACTTACTAAACTCATGATTAGCAAAAGTTTCTTTTAACCCTGTAATTTGTTTTAGTCTAATAATTTCATCTAGCTCCATTCCCAAATGTTTTGATATTTGCATTTCAGACCATCCATTTTGCGTTAATGTTAGAACAATATGTGACATATCAATAATTTGATGCGTTCCTCTAGCCCTATTATGTCTTATGGTGCTTGCCATACGATTTTCTAAATCTTTATCAATTGTAACAATTGGAATTTTATCTAAATGAAAATATTCTTTAGCACATCTATAACGATGAAATCCATCTACTACAATATAAATATCTTTATCTTTGTCATAATAAGTTACAATAGGTTGTGTGTATCCATCTTCCTCAATTGAATGTTTCAATAATTGCATCTCTGGAGGTGCTACTTTATTTGGGTTATAATCATTTGCAATTACTTTATCAATATCAACCATTTTTACATTTAATACTGGAAATTCTATTTTACTCATTTTACTATTTTGTCCTTTCTAAAAGTATTTTATTACTTATGCAATTGCTTCTTGTTTTTCCATATATATTGTAACAAAATTCTTATAATTTTGATTTTTACCAATCTTAAATCCACATCTTTCATAAACTTCTGTATATTGATTTGTTACAATGCTATAAGTAATATTATTTTCTTTTTTTATTTGTTTTAATATTTCTTCTAAATATTTTTCTTTGGTTGTATAAATATTTTTGATTATATTTTTACTAATTGATACAAAAGCCATTACCTTTTCTTCTTCTAAATATATATACCATTCCTTGTTTCTATCATCATAAATTCTATCATTTGTTTGCTTTTCTACTAATCTTGAACCAAAAAACCTTCCCATATATTGATAAAATTTCTCATCTTTATTTGTAATTTTAATAATCATCTTATTTTCTCCTTTCAACTACATTTTTGTTGAATTATTTTTTGTAATGTTTTATCATCTGTTCTAGTTGTTTTATTTAATAGATTGTCCCATTTATGTATTAACTCCATTAATTCTCTATCATCATTTTTAGTTTGAGCAAAAGATAACCTTCTTAAATAAAAATCGTTCTTCTCTATTGCTCTTGCTATCCTACGCCATGAAATGGCTTTTTTTTGACTTTCTAATTTACAATCTGCTGTGTCTGGAATATCCTTTATTTGAACTCCATACTTATTTTTATACCAAATCATAAATTTCTTAATTTTTCTATAATAATGTAACATTAGGTCTTTATTATAGATTCCTATGCTTTCTAATAAAAATACTGCATATTCTTGCCAAGACATAAACTCTGGTTTGCATGATTTAATATTACCAAGCGCTGTGGTTTTACAATATATATTTCCAAAGTTAACACCGATTAACTCTATTTAATACTTTGCTCCATGTGTCATATTCTAAAGCTTTAAATTGATTTAAACCATTTCTTTGATCATCTCCATATGGTTGACAAAGTCTTTGTTCATAAATACTTACACCATTTTTATACATTAATTCATAAATATAATTAAATTTTAAGTCTAGCTTACTTACTGCTCCCCAAATATCTTCTGTTGCCCAATCATAAATAGGATAAAAATTATAAACATCAATATGTTTTTCGTTTACTTTCAATTTGGTTGTCCAATGATAATTTTTAAATGTGACCTTTTTATTTTGGAAGGCAATAGTTCTAAATCTATTTAAGCTTTCATCTGTTCTAATACCTATCCCACATGCTACTTTTCCTTTATATTTATTTTGGTACCAACTAGCAAATTGAACAATAAATTCTTCAAACTCTTCTCCTTTTTTGAACCATGAAAATGGACAATTTTTTATATTTATACTATCCTCTGGCATGTCTCTTACCCATAAATGTTTACTTTCTTCTTCCCAACAAATCCATTTTGGTTGCAATACTGATACAGCATTTCTTAATGCAATTGGTAATGTAATATGATAAAAGTCTCTAATTTGTGATAATTTTTTTAATTCCTCAATATGTTCAATAGTATGTCGATATTGAGCTTCTAAATCAATAAATAATACATCAAATTTTTTATTCATTTTTTTTGCTACTTTGTTAGCTAGTTGCACCATAACTGAACTATCTTTTCCACCACTAACACTAAAATAAATATTATCAAAATTTTGGAACATTATTTCTAATCTTTCTATAGCGGCATCTAACACATTTTTTTCTAGATATTTTTTTGCCATTTAGTTTCCTCTTTTCTTTATTTCAAATTATACCATTTTTGGAATATTTTTGTAAAGTTTTGTCGAAAAAAATATTAGATAATAAAATTTGCACATATAAAAAGGCTAAATTTAATTAGCCTTTTTATAAAATATAGTTATTTTCCACATCCACAATTGTTATTATCAGAAATATTTTTCATATAGTTCATATCATTCATATAGAATTTCTTTTCTGCTAATTTATCTTGCACCATTCTAAGAGCTTCACTGTAGCAGGACTCTTGAAGTGATGGATTAAAAAAAATCTATATATTCCAAT
>CAOKRJ010000014.1 GCA_948471115.1 uncultured Clostridium sp. | reverse complement strand
AAGATTTAGTATTATTAGATGTAACACCATTATCATTAGGAATTGAAACATATGGTGGTGTATTCACAAAATTAATTGAAAGAAATACAACAATACCAACAAAGAAATCACAAATATTCTCAACAGCAGCAGATGGTCAAACAAGTGTAGAAGTTCACGTTTTACAAGGTGAAAGAGAAATGGCAGCTTATAACAAAACTTTAGGAAGATTCCAATTAACTGGAATACCAGCAGCACCACGTGGAGTACCACAAATCGAAGTAACATTTGATATCGATGCAAATGGTATAGTTCATGTATCAGCAAAAGACATGGCAACAGGAAATGAACAAAATGTAGCAATTACAGCAAGTACAAATCTTTCTGATGAAGATATTGAAAAAGCTGTAAAAGATGCAGAAGCTCATGCTAGTGAAGATAAAAAGAAAAAAGAAGAAATTGAAGTTAGAAATAATGCTGAAAGTTTAATATATAACAGTGAAAAAACAATGACTGAACTTGGAGATAAAGTAAGTGGAGAAGAAAAAACAAAAGTACAAACAGAAATAGATAATGTAAAAAAAGCACTTGAAGGAAATGATACAGAAAAAATAAAACAAGCAACTGAAAGCTTAACACAAGTATTCTATAAATTATCTGAACAATTATATTCACAAGCAAATCCAAATGCAGGTGCAAATGCAGGAGCAAATGGAGAAGCAGGACCAACACAAGATGAAAATGGAAATGTTTATGATGCAGATTATAAAGTAGAAGACGATGGGGAGAATAAATAATTATGGATGAAGAGTATGTATCTTTTGTTGACTCAAATTGTAATGAAATTTCAAATGAAGAAATTTCTTCACATATAGGTTTAGCCAATTTAATAGTTGAATCTGATGAAGCACTAAAAGAAGAATATAAAGAGAGCGGAAGAAATAATACAGTTGAATTTCTTATACTAGATAAGGGATATTTTAGCAAAGGCACAATGGGAGCTCATTATAAACAAATTGTGTATTCAAAATGCAATATTTCAGATAAACAAAGAAAATTAATTGCATATTTAAAAGAAGAAGGATATACCTTAAAAGAAGAATCACAATTTGATAATCAAAGTAATAAGCTTGAAATGGAAAGATAGAGTATTATATTTAATAGAGGTTGGAGTAGACAAGATATCCAACCTCATATAAAAATGGAGGAACAAAATGGCAGAACAAAAAAGAGATTATTATGAAGTCTTAGGAGTATCTAAAACAGCAACAGCAGAAGAATTAAAAAAAGCATATAGACAATTAGCAAAAAAATACCATCCAGATGCAAATCCTGATAATAAGGCAGAAGCAGAAGCAAAATTTAAAGAAGTAAACGAAGCATATGAAACTTTATCAGATCCACAAAAAAGGCAAATGTATGATCAATTTGGATTTAATGGTCCACAAGGTGGCTTTGGTGGAGGAAATGGATATTATTCATATTCTAGTAATGGATTTGATGGTTTTGACATAGATTTAGATGATATAGTATCTTCAATATTTGGAGGAGGCTTTAGTGGCAGAAGCTCAGCTAGAAGAAATGGTCCAACAAAAGGAGCAGATTTAAGATATAATTTAGAGGTTACCTTTGAAGAAGCTTATAATGGTACAAAGAAACAAATAACTATAAATAGAGAAGAAGAATGCCCTACATGTAAAGGAACAGGAGCAAAACCAGGAAGCAAAATAGATACATGTTCAGCATGTAAAGGTACAGGAACTATAAAATCAATTAAAAATACAATTTTTGGGCAAACACAAACAACTAGAACTTGTGATATATGTGGAGGAACAGGAAAAATAGTTAAAGAACAATGTACAGAATGCCGTGGGAAAGGAAGAGTAAGAAAACCAACAAAAATAACAGTAAACATACCAGCAGGTATAGATGATGGTCAAACAATAGTATTAAGAGGAGAAGGAGCACCAGGAACTAAAGGAGGACCAAAAGGAGATTTAGATATAGTAATTTCATTAAAACGTAGCAATATATTTACAAGACAAGATGAAAATGTATATTGTAATATACCAATAACTATTACACAAGCAACACTAGGAGCTGAATTACAAATACCAATGGTAGATGGAGGTAAACAAACATTTAAAATACCAGAAGGAACACAAACAGGTACAAAATTTGCAATAAAGGGAAAAGGTTTTAAAAGTATAAATCGTGGTTATTATGGGGATTTAATATTTACTGTATTAGTTCAAACACCAAAAAAATTAACAAAAGAACAGAGAGCTTTGCTTGAACAACTTGCTAAAACTATGAATGAACAACCACCTGTAAAGAAGAAAGGAATATTTGATAGATAAAATAAGAAAATTGAAATGTAAGGACAAAAAAATAAAATATTAAAATGGAGATTTTTATTAATAAAATTACTCTCCATTTTAATATTTTTGCTTATAATAATATATAATATTATGCAGTTTATCTACTATTGTTTATATAATTAAAAAATATATTTTTACTTTAGTGTACTATCTACCATTATGATTATCATCATTATTTGTAGTTCTTGTAGCATAATACCATATTGCACCAATGATAACAACAGCTGCTATTGCTAACACAATCCATAGATATGAATATGATGTAGTATTTGTATCTGTAGCTGTTGTTCTAGCAACAGAGTAAGCACCACCATCTGCAAAGTTTCGATTACTTGTTACAGTACCATTATCTATTACATCATCATCTATATTGTTATCTGTATTATTTTTTGCATTATCTATAATATTTTCAGTAGCATTATTCATTGTATTTTCAGCATTGCCTGTAACATTTTTTATACCATCTGTTGCTTCTTTTACTACATTTTCAGCATTATTCATAACATTATTAACTGTATTTTTAGCATTATCCATCATATTTGTTTCATTTGCGAAAACTGAAGAAGAAAGAAGTAAGGCAACAGTAATTATTAGAATTATTGCTAAAACTTTTTTTAACATAGATGTATACCTCCAATTTTAGATTTAAGTTGATTATAAAATTCAAAAAAAATTGAATATTTATAAAAACTTATTAATATTATTTGAAAAATAAATATTAATATACAAACAAAAAATTGTACAAAATGAAAAATATTACAGAAATATACACATTATATAATTTTACTTCAAAAATTATCAAGAATAAAGTTCTAATGTATAAAGTTACATCTTTTTGCAAATAATATGATAAGAAATTGAATGTGTAGATAACCAAAGTAAAGTTATTTTTAAAATTTTTTTTGTCTACAGTTCTAATTTATTTATAAAAAAACACGAAAGAATTTTTATACGAAACTATAAAATGCAAAGATAAATTATAGAAAAAGGAAAAATTACCAGTAAAAAAATCAAAAATAATATTGCTTAAATTAAAATAAGATGCTATAATATTAATTAAGTAAAGAGAAAAAATCCCTGCATAGTGCGTTTATGAGACAGAAATTTTAGAACCTACAAAGTAATGGATATGGGAGTCGAGCTCTTGATATGGCGTGTATGCTTGCAAATGTGTGAGAAATTTGTGTAAAAAATTCGCTTACCAAATGTGCAAGAAACCCATAAATATCGAGGTAGACACCCACCTGTAAGTATACAGGTCCATAAAATTTCTTGAAAATACGGCTAATGTGGGGAAATTTTTTTTGGAAAAATTAAAAAAATTGTAGAAATTTGTTTACATTTTTAATAAGTTAATATACAATAATAATATCAGAACATAAGATATTTAGTGGAGGTTATTTATGAAAATACTAATGCTTACATGGGAATACCCACCAAGAATTATAGGTGGTATTGCAAAAGTTGTATATGATTTATCAAAAAGATTAATAAAAGATGGTCATGAAGTTACAGTTGTAACATACAAAGAAGGAGAAGTTCCTTACTATGAAAATGATAAAGGTGTAGAAGTATATAGAGTAGATAATTATATAATTAATCCTAATAATTTTATAGATTGGATAATGCAATTAAACTTTAATTTAGTAGCTAAAGCTAGTGAAATAATGAACAAAAATGGAAAATTCGATGTTATACATGCACATGACTGGCTAGTTGCAAATGCTGCAAAAACATTACAATTATCATATAATATTCCAATAGTAGCAACAATACATGCAACTGAATCAGGTAGAAATGGAGGGATAAGAGACGAGCAACAAAGATATATAAATGATACAGAATGGATGTTGACATATGAAGCGTCAGAAGTAATAGTTAATAGTAACTATATGAAAAATGAAGTACAAAGACTATTTGGATTACCATTTGAAAAAATTAATGTAATTCCAAATGGGATAAACCTAAATATATATAATGGAATAGAAAGAAATTATGAATTTAGAAGAAAATATGCAAGAGACAATGAAAAAATAATAATGTGTGCAGGAAGGTTAGTATATGAAAAAGGTTTTCAATATTTAATAGATGCTGCACCAAAAATTTTAAATGGATATAATGATGCAAAATTTATTATAGCAGGAAAAGGTGGAATGTTAAATGAATTAAAAGCAAAGGCAAATTACTTAGGAATATCAGATAAAGTATATTTTACAGGACAATTAACACCAAAAGAATTATATACAATGTATAGATGTGCAGATATAGCAGTATTTCCAAGTACTTATGAGCCATTTGGATTAGTAGCAATTGAAGGAATGTATGCAGGCACACCAATTGTAGTTTCAGACATTGGTGGGTTAAATGAAATAGTTGAACATGGTGTAACAGGTATGAAAAGTTATGCAGGAAATCCTAATTCAATAGCAGACTCAATATTAACATTATTATTTGATTATCAGTTAGCATATAATATTGCAAAAAATGGAAAAGCAAAAGTAAAAGAGACATATAACTGGACTAAAATCGCACAAGATACACATTTTATATATCAAGAAGCAATATGTGAGACAATGGCAAAAAAGCAGGCAAGAGAAATAGAACAAGAACGTGCAAAGAAAACAAAGAAGACAAGACAATCAAATTTAATAAACTTTATAAAACAAGAAACTTATGCATAGGGAAGAATTTTATTTTACTATGTATGTAATGTATGAAATTAGTAAAAAATATCAAAATAAGAAAAAAGTTTTCTTATTTTGATATTTTTGCAAGTGAGATATAGGAAATTTGACAATACAAAAATTCCCCAGTGTATGGCATACATATGAATTCAAGGAGGTAAAAATGAACATATATGATACAGTTAATCAATTGGCAAACGAAATAAGGGAGTCAGAAGAATATATAGAATACAAAAAAATGAAAGAACATATAAAAAATAATTCTGAATTGAAGGAAAAACTAGATAATTTTGAAAAAGCAAGATATAAAACTCAAGTAGCAACAATGAAAGGAGAAGAACCTACTCAAGAGCAAATAGAAACATTACAAAGAATATATTTAGAATTAATTCAAAATTATATAACAAAAAAATATTTAGATGTAGAACTAAAATTTAATACAATGTTATCAGATATAAATAAGATATTGGGAGAAGCAGTACAAGATGTAATTGAATAACAACAAAGAAAATCGATTTTTATTCTTCAAAGAAATTTTCCAATAATGTAGGTAACCTTTTTGGTGTCTATTCTATGAAGAAAGTACTAAAATAAGGGTAAACCATATCAATATTGTTTTTTAGAAAGGAATTAGTATGAATAAAAGTTGGCAATACTATGAGACAAATGAAGAATTAGTAGAACAAATTTCTAATAAATTTAATATAAACAAGTTACTAGCTCAAATATTAATGAATAAAGGAATAACAGAAGAAAAGGAAATAGAGATATTTATAAATCCAAAAAGAAATAATTTTTATGACCCATTTTTAATGCCTGACATGGAAAAAGCCATTAATAGAATAATAAATGCTATACAAAATAAAGAAAAAATATTAATATATGGGGATTATGATGTAGATGGTATAACTAGTACAACAGTATTAAAAAAATTCTTAGAAGAAAGAGGAGCAAATCCAGAATATCACATTCCTAATAGACTAAAAGAGGGATATGGATTAAACAAACAAGCAATAGGAGAAATAGCCAAACGAGGTACACAATTAATGATTACAGTCGATTGTGGAATTTCAGCAATAGAAGAAACTGAATTTGCAAAATCACTAGGAATAGAAACAATAATTACAGATCATCATGAGCCAGGAGAAATTTTACCAAATGCATATGCAATAATAGATGCAAAGATAAAAACAAATAAATATCCATTTAATCAATTAGCAGGAGTTGGAGTTGTATTTAAAGTAATACAAGCAATAAGTATGAAATTAGGGTTAGAAGAAAAAGAATATTTGAAATATCTAGATTTAGTATGTCTAGGAACAATATCAGACATAGTGCCATTAATAGATGAAAATAGAGTTATAGCAAAATTAGGACTAAAATTAGTTAATGTAACTAAAAACCTAGGATTAAAAACATTACTTATATCATCTGGATATAAAATTGCAGACTCTAACACAATTTCATTTGGAATTGCTCCAAGAATAAATGCATGTGGAAGAATGGGATTTGCAGAACAAGCTCTACAATTATTATTATCAAATGAGAACGAACAAGTAATAGAATTAGCTAAAAAATTAAACGATTATAATAGAGAAAGGCAAGAAAAGGAAAAGGAAATATTTGAAGAAGCTATAAATCAAATAGACAAAGGAGAAGAAAAAAATCCTGCAATAATTCTAGCTGGTAATGGGTGGCATCATGGAGTAACAGGAATTGTATCCTCTAAAATTACAGAAATATATTTCAAACCAAGTATATTAATAGGATTTGAAGGAGAAGAAGGAAAAGGTTCAGGTAGAAGTATTCCAGGAATTGATTTGCATGAAGCAATACTAAAATGTAACAATAAACTTGAACGATTTGGTGGACATGCAATGGCAATAGGACTAAGCATAGAAAGAAAAAATTTTGAAATCTTTAAAAAAGAATTAAATGAATATTTAAGAACAAAAGAGATAAATCAAATAAAACAAATTATAATGATTGATGCAATTGCTAATTTGAGAGATATAAGTTTAGAAACAGTAGAGGAACTAAAACTACTAGAACCATTTGGAGAAGTAAATAGAATGCCAATTTTTTGCTTTAAAGGTCTAAGAATAGAATCAATAAGAGCGCTAACAGAGGGAAAACATTTAAAAATAAATTTAAGAGATGACAATATGATTATTAGTGCTATAGGATTTAATATGGGAGAAAAGAGTACAGAATATAAAATAGGAGACAGAGTAGATGTAGTAGGTGCATTAGAGATAAATGAATACAATGGAATGAAAAGTATTCAACTAAAATTAAAAGACATTATGAAATCACTAATACAATAAAAATAACATATATATAAATAAAAAAAGGATATAATTAGAATTATGAAAAAAAAATATTTAAGAAATTTAATATTGTTTATGCTAATAATTTTATTAACATTTTATATTATACTGAAGGATCAAAGTATATCAAAGATAATCGAGGTATTATCTAGTATAGACTTAAAATTTATATTAATAGCAATAATATGTATGTTAATATACCTTATATGTGAAGCAATAAATATAGGAAGAACTCTAAAAGTATTAGGGGAAAAATCGACATTTTATAGAAATATAAAATATGCAATGATAGGATTTTTCTTTAGTTCTGTAACACCAGCTGCAAGTGGAGGGCAACCAATGCAAATCTATTACATGAACAAAGACAAAATATCAGTTGCAAATTCTACATTATCACTGTTAATAAATTTAACAAGTATGCAAATAGTTACAATATCTATAGCAATAATTAGTTTATTTTTTAATTATGAATATATGAATTCAATATTAATAGGACTTTTTGTACTAGGAATTTTCCTTAATTCTACTGCCTTAGGACTATTATTAGTATCAGTATTTTCAAAAAAAGTGACAAAATGGTTAATAAATATAGCAATAAAAATATTAGAATTTTTCAAAATAAAAAATATAGAAAATAAAAAGAATAAGCTAGAAAACGAATTAAACAAATATCAGTCAAGTGCAACATATATAAAATCTAACATAAAAGTAATTATAAAAACATTGATAACTACCTACATTCAATTTTTAATATATTATAGTATATCATATTGGGTATACCGTTCATTTGGACTAAAAGAATATAATATTTTGCAAATAATATCTATGCAATCAGTTTTATTTGCTACAGTATCTGGAATACCATCA
Organism: uncultured Clostridium sp.; assembly: GCA_948471115.1. GTDB lineage: Bacteria > Bacillota > Clostridia > TANB77 > CAG-508 > CAKPSH01. Next base: position 19,129 of record CAOKRJ010000014.1, on the reverse strand, counting down.
CCAGGAGCAGTAGGGGTAAGTGAAGGAGGATTTTTGGAGATTTTTAGAAATGTATACTCTGAGAATATACTGCATGAAGCAATGCTATTAAATAGAGGAGTAAACTTTTATTTGTTTGTAATAATAAGTTCAGTTATAGTAATGTTATACACTGTAAGAGATAAAAAAGAGGAGAAAATTAAATGAGAAACGAAATAAAATTTATTATGCTATTTATAATAATTTTTATTTTAATAATTGTATCCATAAATCTTTTAACACCACAAAACAAAGATAATATTGAAAACAACATTTCAACTATAGAAAATGGAAATACGATTGATAATTATATAGAGAATAATGAAAACCAAAATATAATTATTGAAGAATTAAATAGAATAACATATAAGGAAGGATTTTACTATGAGGAAATAGGGAATGAAATAAAAGAAAAGATAACAGGAATATCATTTCCAAGTGAATTTGATAATCAATATAAATCAATTAATTATGAAGATTTAAAATATATAAATATAAAACATTATGATTTTAACGGAAATATAAAAACAGGAGAAATAATTGTTCATAAAGAGGTTGCAGAAGAAACAGTAAAAATTTTCTATGAATTATATGAAGCTGAATATAAAATAAATAAAATGGTACTTATAGATGCATATAATGGAGATGACGAACTATCTATGTCAGATAATAATACAACGTGTTTTAATTATAGAGTAGTTAAAAATAGTAAAACTCTATCATGGCATGCTTTTGGATTAGCAATAGATATTAATCCATTAAATAATCCATATATTAAAGGAAATACAATATCTCCACAAAATGCAGGAGACTATATTAATAGAAAATTGCAATTACCAGAAATGATAGATTATAATGACTTAGCATATAAAACTTTCACAAAATATGGCTGGAAATGGGGAGGAAATTATAAGAGCTTAAAAGACTATCAACACTTTTATAAAGAAGGGATATTAAATAAAAGTATATTAAAAAAGGTTACATAAATATTTCATACATGAGCACCATTCGGGGGTTTTTAAAAGAATTGACATTTTATGTAAAATGAATTATAATAATAGTAATGGGTCTGGTAAGCCTTTTAATATAGATGAGTAGTTCGGAGATACGAGATACTCAAAAGAAACGGTCAAAAATTTGATAAAAAAGGAGGAAAAGAATATGAGTAATGATTTAGGTCGGGAACACAATGATGGTGGTATTAGTGAGGAGATGAAAAAACTGCTTCATGCTCCTATGAATGATTGTGATTATGATGATTATGATGATGATGAAGCACAGAATGAAGATGAGGAAGTACTGGATGAAGATAAGGAAGTACTGGATGAAGATGATGACTGCTTGAAAAAAGCAGTCATCAAAGGCATAAAAATATTTGTAGGTCTACTGGTATTGTTATTTTTGGTATATGTATTATTTAGTTGCCATGCTAATTATAATGTACCAGTAGTGGAAACGGAGACTTCTTCAGAGGTAGTTGAGACAGGAACTACTGTTACAGAAGAGGAGTCAGTGACTGAGGTGTCGTCTGAAATAGAGTCCTCGGAGGTAATTTCTGAGACAGAGACAGAAACTGAGATAGAAACATCGGATGGAATCTCTGAGACAGAAACTTCAGAGGTAAAATTAGAGGTAAGTTCTTCTGCAAACGTAGTAACAAAGCCATCAACAGCATCTACACAGATGCAGAAACTTAAGGTTACTGCGAAGTTAGGAGATTTATCTAGTGTCTTTGGTGAAAAGATAGATCTTACGACACCCAATATTACTATTATATCGGGCATATCTGGGAAAGAGGTCGAAAAATTTAAAGAAACGATCTCAGTCACTAAGGAGAAGGGAGAAACGGTAAAAAAATATAAACTCACTCCAATATGCTCTGCTCCAGACAAGTACGATGTAACGTGGGTTGGAGATGCGTGGTATACAATAGTACAAAGACCTGCGAATGCTATAATTCACAATAAGCAGTCATATGCTGGTGAAAAGTTAGAACCTCTGACATGTGAGGTATCTAACTTAGCACCTGGAGACAAATCCTCAGATGTGATTTCACTAGACACGAAAGCTGATTTAAACAAAGTAGGCAAGTACGATATATTAGGAACTTGTAAAAATCCTAACTATAAAATGATAACTGAAATACCTAAGGGAACATATACAGTTATTGCTAAAAGCAATACACAACCAAATAAACCTGATAAACCAAGTAAACCTGATAAACCCCTAATAGATGTAACTTTGAAAGTGCAAAACATCTATCAAACCTATGGAGAGTCTGAAAAGACACTATCAGTAAAAGTAGTGAAGGGGAGCATGACAGAAGCAGAAATAAATAAATATGTCAAGCTAAGAAAAGATTCAGGGACAAGTGTGGGGGAGTACAAAATAACCCACACATGTACTGCTCCTCTTGACAAGTTTAACATAACTTGGCAAGAGGGAAGTTATTATATAGTGGCTCGGAAAGTATCGATACAAGTCGATGATAAAGAGAGCTTTGTAGGTGATAAACTTGCTACCCCAACTTATAGTATAATAAGTGGTAGTGTAGTGTCTGGAGATGAATGCATTAGGTTAACAACTAATGCAGATGCCAGTAAAGCTGGCACGTATGAAATAATCGACACCTGGATAAACTCCAATTACGATATAACTATTACTAAAGGAGTTTATACAGTAAAAGAACGTCCCAGAAAAAAGGCCACAGTCCAAATTTCGAATTGTAGTAGTCAGTATGGTGAGCCACTTAACGATTATAAAAAGTTTGAAATAAGTGGAGATGTCACAAAGGAAGAAATACTTCCATTTATTGATATCACAAAAGCAAATGGAAATAATGTGGGGGATTATCCACTTACTGGTACCTGTAATAATCTCGAATGGGATGTAACAGTGCTTGGAGCAACCTATACCATCACCAAAAGAACATTGTCAGTAAAAGCTGATGACGTCTTGATATATCAGGGAGATACTGTTCCAAATGAGTTACCTTATACAGTAACTAATGGGACAGTAGTTAATGGAGACTGTGTTGTAAATGTTACAACACAGGCAGACCCCAATAATATTGGAGAATATCCAATTGTTGTGACACCGAGTAACTCCAACTATGACATTCATGTTGAGAATGCCATATTGAGAGTTAAGGCAAAACCTCAACCTCCGAAAGATGAGGAGGTTGAGGTTGGAGGAGATGATCCCTCATCTTCCCCTTCTGAGTCAGAAGAAGGAGAAGGACCAAAAGACGAAGAGGAGGAAGCGAAGCCCACTCATCCTACTCCGTCGCAACCAGAGGATGATACCTCTGTTTCAAGTGAGGAGGAGGAAGTAGCTATTGAACCTTCTTCTCCAATAGATGGACCAAGTGATGATTATGAGGAAGAGGTAGAGCCCGAAAAGCCTACACCTACTCCTGCTGACGAAGACGAAGAGGTGATACCAACCACCTCTTCACCATGAACAACAATGTCCTCCTAAGGACTTAAAATATATATAGAAACAAACAAAGACGACCGTTTCCCCCAAGAACTATAGTTTCTTGGGGGTTTTTTATATAGTAGGAAAGTTATGCCAGTGGCATAACTTTCTGTACTAGATAATTATGCGGATTATTAGAATTGCTTTGCGGTTTCCACCGCTTAGCAATTCTTAAAATTCGTTTTTTTAGTGATACAATATATAAAATGATTTGATATAGAGAAAATTGAAATATTCCAGACTTTATTTAGAGATTATTTATATATCATATAATTTATATCAGGGAAAATATTATCCTTTTTTGAAATCTCTTTTAAAAATGTTTCATCTATTGTGTTATTTTTGATTTGATAATAAAGTTTAGTAAATCTACCAATATGGTCTTTTATTCTTTTATGAGCATAATCAACCATAGTTTGATTTGTGATAATAAAATTCCAATCACTACTTTGTGCAAGCAATAATTCTCTTGCACATTGATTTAATGCCTTACATTTTAAACTTGTTTTAGGTTCATTAGGATATAAATTAGCAAGTTCAACCATTCTATCACCTGCAACATGATAATGTCTATGAACATAATCATTTAGAGGATTTAGCCAAACTTCACTATAACCATTAGCACCCCAACTTGACCTACACGGTGTACATTCTTGAATTTCAGGGAATAAATCAATATATTCACTAGGTGTAATTAATTTGTAATCACATTTATCATAATAGATTTTTTTAAATAAAATGTATAGCCAATCTGGACCTTCATACCACCAATGCCCATAAAGTTCAGCATCATAAGGACAAACTATTATAGGTTTTTTCCCATCCATTTGAGAATAAATATAACTAATTTGAGATTGCCTACAATCAAAAAAGTGCCCAGCCTGTTTCTCTACAGAATCCATAGCCCATTTAATATTATAATAATCTTTATTTTCAGTTTTTCCAGTAATTCTATAATATTTAATTTGAGTATTAACTCTAACACCATTATGAGCAATATATGGTTTTATATAATCATAAGGTGCATCATAACCAATATCTCTATAAAATTCGCGATAATTGGGGTCACCTGGATATCCATTTATGGAACTCCAAACTTGTCTAGATGACTCTAAGTCTCTACCAAATGCAATTATGCCATTAGGAGAAACAATAGGGGCAAAGGTACCATAAACAGGAGTAGGATTAGCATATAAAATACCATGAGTTTCAGTTATTATATATTGAATTCCAAATTCTTTAAGATATTTGTCTGTTTCAGGAATATATCCACATTCAGGAAGCCAAATTCCTCTGGGTTTTCTTCCGAAATATTTTTTATAAGTCTGTACACCAACTGCAATTTGTGCACGAATAGTTTTTTCATTTAAATAGAGTAGAGGAAAATATCCATGTGTTGCTCCGCAAGTAATAATTTCAAGTAAACCAATGTCTTGATAATACTTAAATCCATCTATCAAATTACAATTGTATATATCCTTAAAAATATGTAAATCATCAGAATATCTATTTAGGTAATATTTTGCTAATTCACAAATTCTATTATTATCTTTATTACGAATAAGTTCCTTTTTTGAAAGTTCTATATGCTGTTTTAAATATTTTATATAACGTTTTTGTAGCATTTTATTATCCAGCATAGAAAGAAGAGGTGGAGTCAAAGACATTGTTATTCTAAAATTAACATTCTCACTTTCTAATTTTTTAAAATTTTTTAGTAAAGGTATGTATGTTTCAGAAATTGCTTCAAATAACCATTGTTCTTCTAAATAATCTTCACTTTCTGGGTGATGCACAAATGGTAAATGTGCATGCAATATAAAACAAACGTAACCTTTTTCATTAGTAGTCATAAATAATTCTCCTTTATTAAATTGTAAGGACACGTTAAAGTAACCAAAAAGCAAACGTGTCCCTTATATTCTAAAATATTAAAACATTCCAGATGTTGGATTGCCAGAAGATGGATTCAAAAACATTTTATTATTTTCTAAAATTTCATCTTTATATAAATTATTATAAAAATGGTAAACTTTATGTTTTTTATTATATATATTTTCTACATTAGATATTAAACGTATACTTCCAAAATCTTTTTTAGATATAGTACCAGTTTTTACATTTTTAAATTTAATATTTTCAAAGTCAGTTTTTTCAAATAATACATGGTCATTAGGGGAAATTAGTTGATTAGAAGAAGAAACATAAATATATTTAGAAGGATTTTCAACATTGCGTCTTCCAAGTTCTAGTTCATATTCACAATTTGGTTCTTGCATATGCAAATACCAACTATTAGCAAAATCATTAATTTCAACTTCAAAATAATGATTTTTTGTTTTGTTATGAATAAGTAAAACAGGCCTTGTTGTATTAAAGAAATCTTTACCATATTTTTCTGTAAAAGCCATTCTATCATTCTCAGAAATATCCCAATATACAAATAATGTTGTAGGAGTTTGGGCTAAAATTCTAACTATAGTTTGATTATACCTATAAGGTAAATCATAATATTCTAGTGTTGAAGGTGGAGATGCTAAAACAATAGAATTATCATTTTTATTAACAATTTTTTCTGTATTCTTTTTAGATGTAGTACTTTTTTTAATAGTTTTAGTAGAAACTTTTTTCGTACTAGAAATAGATGTACTTTTTCTTGTTGTAGTACGGCTTTTTTTATTTTGAGAAGAAACATCATTTGCATTTTCATCAGTAACTTTTATTATCTTTTTATTTTCCTCATTAATAAAATCCTGTGTTTTTACTTTTTTTGGGATTTTTGGCATGATTTTATTTCCTCCTTAGTAAAAAGTATATTAAAATATTATATATAATATATCAAAAAAATAATTAATTCAATAGAAAAGTTGAAATTTAATATAAATTATTGTATAAGTGTAAATAATATATACAAATTTAAAATAATTTTTATACAAATATCTAATTATACAAAATTTAAATATAAAAAGAAGGAAAAAACATTTTTATGTAGAAAATAATAATTATAATTCAAAAATTTTAAAATCAATTACAACTGTGTATCAACATAATAAATAAAAAATTAATTTCTGTAAATTGTAATCAAAAAATACAATTCTAAAATTTAGAAAAAATCCCAAAATTGAAAAGAGGAATATAAATGTTATCTATTGTTAAAAGTATGTCTTTGCAAGGGCTAGATGGCTATTTAGTAGAAGTACAGGTAGATGTATCTGGAGGACTACCATCATGTGATATTGTAGGTTTACCAGATGCAAGTGTCAAGGAATCAAAAGAAAGAGTAAGAATAGCTATTAAAAATAGTGGAGTAGACTTAAAAAGTAGAAAAATGATTATTAATTTAGCACCAGCAAATACAAGAAAAGAAGGTGCATTATATGATTTACCAATAGCTATTGCAACACTTATAGCAAATGAAGAATTAAGAGTAAAATGTATAGATGATACAATATTTATAGGGGAATTATCTTTAGATGGAAAAATAAACAAAGTAAAAGGAATTTTTCCAATGTGCTTAGAAGCAAGTAAACTAGGAATAAGAAAGGTAGTGCTTCCAAAAGAAAATGCAAAAGAAGCAAGTATAGTAAAAAACTTAGAGGTGATAGGAGTAGAAAATTTAGAGCAAGTTATAAATATACTTAATGGAAGCAAAGAAGCAGAAAAAGTACAGATAAATTATGAAGATTATTTTATGAAAAATATAAAATATATTTTTGATTTTTCAGATGTAAAAGGACAAGAAAGTATAAAGAGAGCCTTAGAGGTTGCTGCTGCTGGAGGGCATAATTGTCTACTTATTGGAAGTCCAGGTTCTGGTAAGACAATGATGTCTAGGTGTTTACCATCTATACTACCTAGTTTAACATTTGAAGAATCATTAGAGATAACAAAAATACATAGTATAGAAGGAATACTACCAGAAGATAAACCATTAATTACAAATAGACCCTTTAGAGCACCACACCATACAATATCTGGAGCTTCATTAATAGGCGGTGGGAGAATTCCAAGACCAGGAGAAATAAGTTTAGCACATAATGGAGTATTATTTTTAGATGAATTACCTGAATTTCCCAATAATGTATTAGAGCTTTTAAGAGTACCACTAGAAGATAAAATAATTAATATTAATAGAGTGAATGCAAACTTAACATATCCATCTAATTTTATGCTAATAGCTTCAATGAATCCATGTCCATGTGGTTATTATGGCTCTAAAGAAAAAGAATGCACTTGTAGTGAAAATTCAATACATAGATATATGGGAAAAATTAGTGGACCTTTATTAGATAGAATAGATATACATATAGAAGTTGAAGCAGTTAAATATCAAAAATTAAACTCTAATGAAAAAGGAGAAACATCAGAGCAAATAAAGAAAAGAGTAGATAAGGCTAGAAAAATACAACAAGAAAGATATTCAAAACATAATATATATTCAAATGCAGAATTAACTCCAAGATTAATAGAAGAATATTGTAAACTGGATTCTAAAGGAAAAGAAATTTTAAAAAGTTCTTTTGAAAAATTGGGACTAAGTGCTAGAGCATATGGCAGAATTTTAAAAGTAGCAAGGACAATTGCAGATTTAGATGAAAATGAACATATACAGGTAAAACATTTAGCAGAAGCGATACAATATAGAAATTTAGATAGAAAATACTGGAAAAATTAGAAAAGATGTAGCTTAGAGAAATTTATATTACCTTGCAATTAGAAAGGAATGATAAAATTATGCAAGAAATAGATATAGATAATGAAAATTATCCAGATACATTAAGAGATATACAAGAACCACCTAAAAAATTATATGCTTTAGGAGATATATCATTGTTAAGTAAAAAATCATTAGCAATAGTAGGTGCCAGAAAATGCACTGAATATGGTAGAAAACAAGGAACGAAATTTTCATATAACTTAGCACGAGAGGGAATAACAATAGTAAGTGGATTAGCACTACGGAATAGATACTTCAGCACATATAGGAGCTTTAGAAGCAAGAGGAAATACAATTGCAGTATTAGGAACTGGTTTTGATAACATATATCCACCAGAAAATAGAGAACTATTCGAAAGAATTTTAAAAAATAATGGGGTAATAATTACAGAATATAAACCTAATGTTGAAAAACATCCAGATAATTTTAGAAAGAGAAATAGACTAATAAGTGGATTAAGTATGGGAGTATTAGTTATAGAAGCAGCTCAGAAAAGTGGAACAGGAATAACTGTTAATTATGCAAGAAGACAAGGAAAAGCTATATTTTGCATACCAAATAGTTTAGAAAACAAAAAAGGAGTTGGAACAAATAGATTATTAAAAAAAGATGGTAAATTAGTAACAAATGCAAATGACATTTTGGAATATTTTAATATGAAACAAATTAAGCAAATTAGTATTGATGAAATAGAAAAACAAGTAGATGTAAAGCCAGAATATAAAAAAATATATAGAGTAATACAAAAAGGTAAAATACATATAAATGAAATTAGTAAAGAAACCAAAATGAATATTGGAGAGTTAAATTCTAGATTGCTTATGATGGAGTTAGATGGACTTGTAGAAAGCAAACCAGGAAATAATTATGAAATTTGTAAAAATATATTTATATAGGTATTAAAATATTGCATGTACACGTTATATGTGTCCGAGGAAGAATAATATAAAAGGAAAATAAAATAATGGATAACAGAAAAGACACTGGAAATATAGGAGAAGATATAGTAGCAAAGTACTTAGAGGAAAAAGAATATGAGATAATTGAAAGAAATTTTAGATGTAAATTAGGAGAAATAGATATTATTGCACAAGATAGAGAAGAAATTGTATTTATAGAAGTTAAGACAAGAAAAATATTATCATATGGAAATCCAGCAGACTCTGTAAACGAACCTAAACAAAAACATATATACAAAGCAGCAGAATACTATTTGTTAATAAATAATAAATTAGATAATTTTACAAGAATAGATGTTATAGAAGTTTATTTAAAGAATTCAGGATATAAGATAAATCATATAAAGAAAGCAATTATAGATAGAAGCAATAAATAATTATATTTGTATCAATTTAGATTCATGTTCTAAATTGAGGTCTCGATAAAAGAATAATTATTAGAAAAATATATGAACAAAAAAAATTAAAACTCATAATATATATATACAGAGGAGGAATTCTTATGGGGTTTGTAATGAGAGCTATTGTTTGGACTCTAGCTTTTTATGGATTATTTGAAATTATAAAGACTATTTTATATATAACAGTACATACGAATTTAAGATCAAGTGGTATATATATGATTATTGGTGTTAAAAATCAAGAAAAAGAGATAGAGGGAATTTTGAGATCTGTAATATTTAAAATACTATATGGCAAAGAAGAACAAATAAAAGACATAGTTGTGGCAGATTTAAACTCTAATGATAATACAAAAGAAATAATACAAAGACTAGAAGATGAATATGAATGTATTAAAGTAGTAAATTGGAGAGAATGTAAGGAAATATTAGATGCAGTCGATAATTCATAGAGTGAATATTTTTATATGATATTTAAAATATGAAAAAATATATTAAAAAATAGATTTTTCTATCTAAAATTAGTATATGTTTAAATGTATAAAAACATTACATTGAATAAAATATTTTTTTATATCTAATAAATATAATATAGAAAATGTGCTCATAGAATTAGCAAATGGTATTGCAAAACAATATAATATATAATATAATTTTAACGAAAGAGGAAAAAGGGGAGTGAAAAAATTATGGAAATTACCGAAATAAAACATCCATTAATAGAACATAAACTAGGGATATTAAGAGACAAAAAAACTGGAACAAAAGAATTCAGGGAGCTAATTTCAGAAATAACATTATTTTTATGTTATGAAGCAATGAAAGATGTAAACACATATGAAGAACAAATAGAAACACCAATTACTAAAATAACTGTAAAAAAATTAAATGAAAATCAGTTTGTATTTGTTCCAATATTGAGAGCAGGGACAGGAATGATAGAGGGAATTGTAAAAATGATACCAAATGCCAAAATAGGACATATTGGTTTATATAGAAACGAAGAAACGTTAGAACCAGTAAAATATTTATTTAAGATGCCCAAAAATATAAAAGATAAAGAGACAATAATAATTGACCCAATGCTTGCAACAGGTGGCTCTGGATGTGCAGCAATACAAATGTTAAAAGACGAAGGAGTGAAAAATATAAAATTTTTATGTGTAATAGCAGCACCAGAAGGAATTAGAAGAATTCAAAAAGAACATCCAGATGTTAAGATTTATTGTGCAAAAATAGATGACCACTTAAATGATATAGGATATATTGTACCAGGTTTAGGAGATGCAGGAGACAGAATATTTGGAACAAAGTAAATATATAAACAATAAATATTTGTCGCAAATTTAGGTACAAATATATAGTGTGAGAGGGAAAAATTTATTAAGAATTAGCATCTCCATTGCTTATATAATAAGTATAATCACATTACCCTCTCATATTTTATTTTTATAGCCGTAACTTGGATTGAGCTATAAAAAAATGTTAATTTTTGTGATTTCTTCTAAAAAAGAGTATTTTTTTAAAATTCACAATTTTTGGGAGTTCTAGGGAATGGTATTACATCACGAATATTTTGTATACCTGTTAAGTACATCATCATTCTTTCAAAACCTAAACCAAAACCAGAATGGACAACAGAACCATATTTTCTTAAATCCATATACCAATTATAAATGTTTTCATCCATATTCAATTTTTTAATTTTGGACATAAGTTTATCAAAGTTTTCTTCTCTTTGGCTTCCACCAATTATTTCGCCAATTCCAGGAGCTAAAAGATCTGTTGCTGCAACAGTTTTTCCATCAGAATTTTGTTTCATATAAAATGCTTTGATTTCAGCTGGGTAATCTGTTACAAATACAGGTTTACCAAATAATTTTTCACATATATACCTTTCATGTTCAGTTTGTAAATCAGTTCCCCAAGATACTTTATACTCGAAATTATCATTTACTTTTTCAAGTTCTTTAACTGCATCAGTATATGAAATTCTTCCAAAATCAGAACTTATAACATTATTTAATCTGTCTAAAAGTGTATTATCTATAAATTTATTAAAAAATTCCATTTCTTCAGGACATTCTTCTAAAACATAAGAAATTATATATTTTATCATATTTTCCGCTAAATCCATATCATCTTTCAAATCAGCAAAACAAATTTCTGGTTCAACCATCCAAAACTCAGCAGCATGTTTTACTGTATTTGAATTTTCAGCTCTAAAAGTAGGACCAAATGTATAAATATTTCTAAAAGCAGTTGCAAAAGATTCACCATTTAATTGTCCACTAACTGTTAAATGAGCAGGTTTACTAAAAAAATCTCTAGAATAATCGACATTACCTTCATCTGTTAATGGTACTTTTGTAAGGTCAAAAGAATTTATATTAAACATTTCACCTGCACCTTCTGCATCACTTGAGGTAATTATAGGAGTATGAACATATACAAAATTTCTTTCTTGAAAGAATTTATGAATCGCATAAGAAAGAACACTCCTTACCCTAAAAACTGCATTAAAAGTATTAGTGCGAGGACGTAGATGAGCAATAGTTCTTAAATATTCAAAACTTGTTTTCTTTTTCTGAAGAGGATAGTCAAGTGAGGATAAATTTTGTATATCTATTTCATTTGCTTTTACTTCAAATGCTTGCTTAGTGCCTTCTGTCTTAACAAGTTTTCCTGTAATTTTGATTGAGGAGCTAATAGTTAATTTGCAGATATCAGAGAAATTAGGTAAATTATCTTCAAAAACAATTTGTATATTCTTAAAGAAACTACCATCATTTAATTCAATAAAACCGAAATTTTTAGAAGCTCTTACAGTTCTAACCCAACCTTCTAAAGTAACAATTTTTTCAGTATATTCATCAGTATTACGATATAAATCTTTAATAATTATTTTTTCCATAGAATCCAATCCCTTCAATATTTATATAATTACATATTATATACTAAAGTTGGTAAATAATTCAAGAGATTACAGAAAAAATATATAAAATGAAGAATGGTACACTATGAATCACAATGCACCATTCTTCTCTATATAAACATAATTCACCAGCTAAAAGCATTTAGCTTTTAATAAAACATATTTTATAAAAAAAAATAATATATGTCAACATAGAATTAGAAAATTTACAAATTTTTTATAAATATAGAAAAAATTAGAAAAATATGTTAATATATAAAATATTAAATAAAGATATATAGTTAACTTGTAACCGAATATATTAGGAGAGGGGATATCAATGAAAAAGAAAGTATATTTTATTATATCAGCAGTAATACAAATTATTATTGCACTTTATATTATAGTTTTGGCAGATTCTATAGTTCAAAATGAAATACAGGCATTTAAAGAACTTTATGAGACAATGCATATAGATATTATAAAAAGTATGATAGAAAATATTGAAAAAAATGGAGCAAATTCAATAAAAATTTGTTCGAGTATATGTATAGCTATTAATATAGGAGTAATAATTACAGCAATAAAAAATAATATTTTAAGAAGTAAAGGTTTACTAATTACTGGAAGTATTATATGTTTATTATTTGCTGGAAACCAAATAGTAGAAATCTTATCTATTGTAAATATAATAGTATTAATAGTCTTAAAAAGAAAGAATCCAGAAGATTTTCCAATAAAAAGTGAAATACCAAAATTAGAGGAAATAGGGATTACCAAAAAAGAGATTTTTATAGGAATAGCACTAGTACTAATATATTTTTCACAATTTATATGGGGAAGCTATGTTATTAAATCTAGCATTTTAAGATGGTCAATAATAATAGTATTTTATTTAAGTGTACTTATTTTATCTATCTTATTTTGGAATAAAAGTATAAAAAGAGATTTAAAAGCATTTAAAGAAAACTTTAGTATATATATAAAATTTATGTTACCAAGATTTGGATTAATGTATATAGCTTATTTTGTAGTAACAATATTTACAATAATAATTACTAAAAATATAGGTTCTGTAAATCAACAAAATTTAGAAAGTTTACCTAATTGGTATGTAATACCATTAGCTATAATATATGCACCAATAGTAGAAGAGACTATATTTAGAGGATTAATACATAAATTAATAAAAAATAATAATATATTTATTATAGTATCTGGAATTAGTTTTGGACTATTACATACAATTTCATCAGAAGTAACTTTAATGAATGTAATATTTAAAGCATTGCCATATAGTGTACTTGGAGGATTTTTAGCATATATATATGCTAAAACAGAAAATATATCTACAAATATGTTTTGCCATGCAATGATTAATACAATAGCTTCATTGTTAACCTTATTGTAATTTTTATGAATGAGATAAAAAATAGAATAGATTGAGGTTTGCTGGAATTATAAAAAATTTATATGTACATTTAAATTCATCCATACAACCAATTCATAAAAAAGGAGAAAAAATGGAAATAAAAAAGAATAATGAATACATAGTAGATATAATAGATAACGGATTTGAAGGAGAAGGAATTGCAAAAATTAATAATTTCACTATATTTATAAAAGGTGCAATTAAAGGAGAAAAGGTAAAAATATTAATAATAAAAGTTAACTCATCTTATGCGTTTGCAAAAATATTAGAAATAATAAATCCATCAGAATACAGATGTGAAGAAGATTGTAGCTCATATAAAAGATGTGGGGGGTGTGATTTAAGACATATCAAATATAACAGAACTTTAGAAATTAAAAGAAATATGGTTCAAAGTCTAGTAAATAAAACTTTAAGTAATAAGGTAAAAGTAAATGACACAATAGGAATGGAGAAACCATTTAATTATAGAAACAAAGCTCAATATCCAATAGGATTAAATAAAACAGGGGAGCCTATATTTGGTGTATTTGCAAACAGAACACATGATATTATAGATACTAATAATTGTAAAATACAAACTAAAATTTCAGAAGAGATAACACAATATGTAATAACATTTATCAAAAAAAATCATATACAAGTATATAATGAAAAAGATAATAAAGGTGTATTTAGGCATATTATAGTAAAAGCAGGAATAACAACTAATCAAGTAATGTGTATATTAGTAGTTAATGAAGAAAACATAAAAAAGGAGAAAGAACTAATACAAGGATTAAAAGAAGAATTTCCAGAAATAAAAACAATAGTAAAAAATATAAATAATAAAAATACCAATATAATATTAGGTAACAAAAATATTATTCTATATGGAGATGGATATATCGAAGATAGACTAGGAGAATATACATTTAAAATATCACCAATGTCATTTTATCAAATAAACCCAATACAAACAGAAAAATTATATAACTTAGCAATAAAAAAAGCAGAATTAACTAAAAATGATACAATATTTGACTTATACTGTGGAATAGGTACAATAGGAATTTTTGCATCAAAACATGTGAAACAAGTTTATGGAATTGAGATTATAGCACAAGCTATAGAAGATGCAATGGAAAATGCCAAAATAAACAATATAAAAAACGCAGAATTTATGGTAGGAGATGTAGAATTTGCATTATCTGAATTAATAGAAAAAGAAAGAATTGTGCCAGAAGTAATATTTGTAGATCCGCCAAGAAAGGGGTTAGACAATACTACAATACAAAACTTATTAAAAGTAGAATCAAAAAAAATAATTTATATAAGTTGCAATCCTGCTACATTAACACGTGACTTAAAAAAACTTGAAGAAAAATATAAAATAAAAGACATTACACCAGTTGATATGTTCCCTTGGACAAAGCACGTGGAATGTTGCTCGGTGCTACAACTAAAGTAAGACAGGTAATACTTGATTTTGATATAGTTTCAGAGATTATAACTTTTGAGGATAAAGGCAAATTTAGAAAAGAAAAACATCAAAATTTGGGTGTTAAAGTTAAAGTAGTTGCTTAAGTGGTAAGTGGAAACACATAAATTGATTTTTGGAAAATTGAGAAAAGTGTTTGAAATACTAGATGATTTACGATTGTATCTATGGTAGGCATAACAGGTATAGGTTGTGTTGGTTAGTAGATATGATGTGAAGCTAGATATTTCAAGTGCTAGAAGAAATTTATTTAAATGAGTTATAGAGAATCTTTATTAAATGGGTGTCAGTAGATATGTGCTGATGTCTATTTTTTTATGGGACGAAAATTTAATGAAATCTGGCTTATAAAAAATCATAGGACGAAAAAATTAAAAAATTCGTCCTATACATTTGCAGACAAGTTCTAATCCCCAATAAAAATAATATCAAGAGTAAATGTACTCACTTCGTTCACTCTTGACATTATTTTTATTGGGGATTTTGTGGCAATTAAGCAAATGTAAGGATAAATATGTTTTGTAAATATTGGCAAAATACTATGAAAAATTGTAAATCTATGATATAAATTAGGAAGAAAAGATTAAAGAAGATATTTATTTAAAGTAGGAGTAAGAAATGAAAAGAGATAACATAGTAAGTAATATAGAGGAAAAAGATTTAGAACAATTACAACAAATATTAAAAGATGTTTTTAATAATAATATAAGTTATGAGAAAATGCAAAATTTATATAAAATATCTAAAGATAATAAAGATATTCATGTATTAGGATATTATATAAATGATAATTTAGTAGGAACAGTAATTTTAAATATTTTAACATTGCCATCAGGTAAAGATGCAACTATATGGGATCTAGCAATAAGAGAAGAATATAGAAGATTAGGAATTGCAACAAAACTAATGAATAAAGCTGAAGAGATAGCAAAACAAGAAAATATAACAAGGATATGGTTATTTAGTGGATTTCATAGAAATAGTGCACATGAATTATATAGAAAACTAGGATATGATGAAAATAGAGATAAAGCATTTGTAAAACAAATAAAATAAATTTGAAAAGGAGAAAAAGTTGAAAATAGGAATAGATATAGATGATACAATGGCAGATACATTTGATTATTTAATGCCATATATAGCAGAATTTTTTGATGTAGATATAAAATATTTGAAAGATAATAATATTTCATATAGTAATTTACCAAAAAAAATGAAAGAAAGAGAACTTGAATTTGCAAAAAAATATTATGATAAAGTTATTGCTAGCACACCTTTTAAACCTAAAGTCGCAGAGTATATTGATAAAATTAAAGAGTTAGGGCATGAAATAATAGTTATTACAGCAAGAGATAAAACTTTATATAATGATGAATATAAAACTACTATTGAAGAATTAAAAAACAATAATATTCACTATGATAAATTAATTTGTGATTTTGATAAAGCAAATGTTTGCAAAAATGAAAACATAGATTTATTTATAGATGACTCTATTGCAAATTGTAATAAAGTTAATGAATTAGGAATTGAAACCATATTATTTAATAGCAAAAGCAATATAAAAGATAAAACAAATTTAGATAGAATAGATAGTTGGGAAGAAATATATGAAAAGATAAAGAATTGATTTATTTAAAATAAACATAGAAAGGAAAATAAATATATGGAAAAATTAGATATAAAATTAGAAAAAGAAAACAATAATTATTTTAGAGAATGGATTATAGAAGAATGGAAACATCATAATACAGTTGATCCAATATATCAATTAAGAATTATAAAACCAGAAGAGTTGACTTTTGAAGAAAACGAAGAATATTATAAAATTATATATAAGAATGAAATGGTTGGTTTTATAGGGATAAAAAATCACGAAAAAGAAATATATTTATATCGATTTTTTATAGATGAAAAATATAGAGGTCAAGGAATAGGAACAATAGCATTGAATAAGTTAATTGACATGGCAAAAGAACAAGATAAGGATATGTCATTAGAAGTATCTGGATATAATATTGCAAAAGATTTATACGAAAGATTAGGATTTAAAACACATTGGACAAGAATGGTATTAAAAATAAATGATAATATATATGAAAATTAGGAGAAATAATATATGTGGTTATATTACTGCTTGTTATCAACAGTAATTTGGGGATTTGTTGCAATTGCTATTAAAAAATGTTCAAATAATGAACCAAAAAGAATAGCAATAATGGGAATGTTAATTTATCATTGTGCTATGATTTTAATTAGTTTAATCACTAATTCACAGATTATTGCAAGTATAAATGTTATAGATATGATTAAAATGTTACCAGGAATCATTTACAATCGGTAGGATTTTATTGTTCAATTTCAGCTATCAAATATGGTAAAGTGGCAATAACATCATCAATACAAAGAACACAAGTAATTGTAACATTTTTGTTAGGCATTTTGATTTTAAAAGAGAAATTTACAATCTTACAATTAATAATTTCTGGAATTTTAGCTACATTATCTATAATGATAGCAAGAGATAAGAAAAATGATGAGGAAGAAATAAATAAAAAAGCAAAACAAAAAGCTATAATGTATTCATGGGGAGTTGTATTATTTTATGGAATTTCAGATTTTATAAATAAGATATATATTACAGAGTATCAAAGTCCATTATATGTAATGTTCAATTATGCAATAATAATTGTAATAGGAATATTTGCATATTGCTTAATAACGAAAAATTGGAATTACATAGATATCAGCAAGATAAATAATAAAGGATATTTTGTATTACAATCATTATTAGATGTTTCATCTTCCATATTTAATAGATTTGCATTATTAGATGGAAATGTTTCAATTGTTTCTGTAATTAGTACAAGTTCTATTATCATAACAATTTTAGCTTCAAGATTGATATTAAAAGAAAAAATAAGTTGGAAGAAATATTTGATGATATTAGGAATATTTATATCTGTTTTAATTTTAGCATGTATAGAATAAATCCTATACATAAATTCTAATGTGCTTTATAAAATCAAGTCAAGGTTAAATGCATGTGCTGTCGCACAACCTTGACTTAATTTTAGAAGCACATTCTTTTTTAATTAAGAGGATTTAAGGATAAGTATATTTAATTAAGTGAACATAAACACTATAAGAACAGAGAAATACCTCATTGAAAATGATGGCAGGAAAGCATGCTTAACGCAATGCCTATACACATTGAAGGTCAAGTCTTTAAGAGTTAATAAAGAAACAAAAATTTTAAGTAAATATGATGCAGAAATTCACTCGGCGAACTGACTCAAACCCGCTATTCTTCGCTAAAATTGAAAATAGTGAACTAAAAATTTGAAAGAGTTCACTCATTTTAGGCAAAAGTTCACCGAGTGTACTTGAGTTTAATAAAAATTTTAGATTTAGTTCACCAGGTGTACTTAATTTTTTGAAAAAAGTTCATTTAGTGAAGGTGAAGATAAAATAAAATTTACAAGTACACTTAGTGAACTCTTATTACATTATTCTAGTACACCAAGTGAACTTAGAATCCTAAATACTTCAATTATAAGTACACTTAGTGTACTTATAAAATTAGATACAAAATTTATATTAAAAAATAGAAAAGAAGGAAATAAAAGGGAATTGATTTTATAAAACTGCAATAATATAATGATAGCATGAAAAAGTGAGAGCAAGAAAAGTTAGAATTTAAAACTAATTTTTCTTAGCTCTTTTT
>CAOKRJ010000013.1 GCA_948471115.1 uncultured Clostridium sp. | reverse complement strand
TCGATTACAAATCCATTGTTCCATTCTCCACATACATGCTTATATCCTTCTGGAACCACCGGATTTGCATAGTTTGTAGAGTAGACATTGGCTGTAGCAATGTTTAAAGCTCTGATGAATAACTCTCCATCTGTTCCCTCTGAGACCTTAAAGGTAATACCTTTCTCTGCCTCAAGCACAATTTTTCCATACCGTTTCATTGTTTTTTCCTCCTTATGATAAATTTTTATAACGGTTTCTGCATGACTATCGTCATTATGTTAATAATACCACATTTTCTTGTATTTTGCAAATTTAACAAACTTTGATTTTATTTGATTATAGATATTTTAAATTGTATTACTTCTTTTTATTAAATTTATGCCTAATAAATTCATTAACAATTCCTATTAGTAACATTATAATAAAAATTCCTATTAGCAATAATATTTGATTTCTTCTTTCTTCTTCTGACAATTTACTTAAATAAAAGTAATAATCCGTCCATAGCATTTTTTATTCCTCCTCATAATTATATAACTGTATTTCAGTTATATAATTATATACCGTATTTCAAGTATAATTTCCATAGATTTTGTAAAAAAATAGAAAAGAGGTAAGTTTATGGAAAATTTTGTAATGAAAAAATCTACTGATGCAAATATTTATAAAAGTATTAGATTTCCTGTAGATATAAATTCTAAAATTATTGAAATAGTTGATAAAGCTAATGAAGGATTAGATAAAAAGGAATATTCTTTTAATGGATTTGTTGTTTCTGCCTGTGAATATGCTTTAAAACATATGAAATAATCGTGATAAAGAGCAAACAAATTCGTTTGCTCTTAAATCTCTAAATCCATCTCTTTTTCCCTTTCTTCGTGTTTGATTTGTTTCTCTGCATCTAAATAAGTTCTAGTTTCTTTTTCGAAATCCCTAATCAAATTGTCTTCTGTAGTGACATCAAATTTTTTACAAATCCATTTTATAAATTTTCCAATAGTTTCTCTAAATCTATCTACTACTTGGTATAAATGACTATTTTCTTTTTCTAAACTTCTGATTTTATTTTTATATTTCCATTCTATATCAAATTCTTTTTCTTTATATTCTGCTTGAATATTTTCTACTTGATTGTGCAATTTTTCATTATCTGTAATTATTGATTCTCTTTCTTTTTGATATTTTTCTGCTTCTTCAATGATTTTAGTTTGTCTTGATAATTCTCTATGTAAATTTAAATTATCTTTGTATAAGTTTTGAATAATATCATCTTTGGGTTTTATGATTTCTTTTAAAATCTTTTCATCTCTTTTCTTTGACAATCTATTGATATTAATATCATCAATGTTGGGAACATTAGGCAATTCTAATTTTATATTTTTCAAAGTTTCTTTTGTTTTTTCAAAATTAGTTATTTCCTTATATTCTTTCAAATCTATATGTTCTCTTCCTGTTTCTTCTTTTGGTAAACCTCTTTCTAATTCAAACTCATTTGATACCATATAATCGTAAAAAGCATTTTGAAGTTGTCTATAACTATCTTTGGCTTTCCAAAATTCGCTACAAGCTAGTTTATCAATATCATTTCCTTTTTTATCTTTTGTATGAACAACAGGTAAAAAAATTAAATGCATATGTGGACTTTGTTCATCCATATGCACTTTTGCAGATAATATATATTGTTCTCCTAAATTTTTATATTCACTTACAAATTTATATGCTGTTTCAAAATATCTTTTTGTTTCTTCTTCTCCTATTGTTTCAAAAAATTCTTTATTTGATGTTATTATATATTCACAAGCTATATTACTAACTACTTTTATTTGACCTTTCAAATTATATTTTTCTCTTATTCTATCAAATTCCTTTTCATAACTATATTGTGGCTCTTTTAATGAATAATTTAAATATGATTTTTCTTTATCTATATTATTATTTGAATAATTTTTATTTCTTCTTTCATTATGCCTAAATATTCCTTTTAGATTTTCTCTTTTGTATTTTGTGTTCCTTATTATTGCATAACTCATTTCTAACCTCCTTTACTTCAGCTAGTCTCTCTTGTGCTACTAGCTAGTAAGACATATTTATTTCTTAAATTCTGTTATTCTTTAATTGTCTTGTAATACACTACAACACTTTTTTTGCCTACTGCTTCAAAGAGTGTTTCGTGTGGCAGGGCATCGCCCCACACCCCCATTCAATCCAAAATAAAAATTCACTTTTTTATTTTAGATTGCTAAAAAACTATTCATAGTTTTTTAGGCAAATTAAAAGAGATTAGCTATACATTTGAAGTAGCACTAATCTCTTTATAATTTGCATATAAGCTATCCCAATTGATGTGATTGTAATTTCTGTCACTTCTATATGGAATATTTTTCTTTTTATGTGTGTCCTCTTTATTATAATTATAATTATTTTTATTTTTTATATTATTTTTTATATCTTTGCCATTATCACCTATAGGGTATGGTTGTTTTTTACTATCTGAATAGTTATTTATGTCTATACCCTCTAGACATTTTTGACTATACCTATTGATGTTTTGGGCTATAGGTGTGATTTGTCTTTCTTCTATTTCTTTGCTATCTTTTTTATATTTTAATTTAACACTTATATATTCTTTTTCTTTTAAAGAACTTATTATTTTTGACACTCTATCTGCTGTTACATTTACTATATTTGCTATATACTTATTACTTGCAAAGCACTTTTTTGTATCTTCACTTAAATATAGAATCATTGCAAGTATTATTTTCTCTTTGTCTGATAATTCTTCATTTAATAAAATCTCTGCTGGTATCCATAGTCCTTTTAATCTTTGTGGTGTCATATTTTTATACATCTCCTTTTGCCTCACGTTCGATTTTGTGGCTTTAAAAATAAAAATTGGTATAATTTTAAGTCAAAAAAATACGGATTAACAAATTCTAAATAGCATAGCTATAAGAATTTGTAACATTCGCATATTTATTCTCTATGAAAAAATTCTCCTTTCAGTCGATTTTTTCTAGACAATAAAAAAAAGCCTTAAGATTTTACTCTTAAAGCTTTATATATTTATTATTTAAATTCCTGTATCCACTCATTTATCTTGAACTTGTCCGATGTATCAATTAAGTATCGTATCCCCCTGGATATGTAAAGGTACATTTTTTGAATCTTCCTATTAGTGCCCCTACTATACTTACAGATGATCTCATTTTATGCATTAAATCAGCTGGTATCTCAAATGAATTTATATCTTTTGAATTTATTACTATTTTATCACTATTATGCTCAACTTTGCAACCTAATTTTTCAAGAATTTGTAACATTATTTTTATATCTGAAATATTTGGTACATTATGTAATTCAGTTAGTCCACCATTTAAAATACTTGCAGCAATTATTGGTAGTGCAGCATTCTTTGAACCTGATACTCTCACTTCTCCTGAAAGCCTATTTCCGACCTTGAATTATATATTTCCCCATTTTTACTATCATTCCTTTCTAAGGAACAAATTAAGTTGGAAAAGAATTGTTTCCAATTATTTTTCAACTTTTACCTCCTTATGTTTATATTCTATGCATATTATACTGTTTATGTTAATTTATGAAGGAGAAAATTTGATAATAACAATTAAAAAGTTCTAAAATTTCAATATTTCTACTGAAATTTTAGAACTTATATTTTATTATGCTATTTTTCTTAATTCTTTTGCATGTTCTAAAGCAACTTTTGAACAGTCTCCACTTGCAATTCTAGCAATTTCTTTTATTGTTTCTTCTTCACTTAACTGTTTTATGTTTGTTATGGTTCTTCCTTCTTCAACATTTTTACTTATATAATAATTGTAATCTCCTTTTGCTGCAATATTTGCTTGGTGTGTTATACATATTACTTGGTGTCTTTTTGATATTTGCTTTAGTTTCTCTCCTACACTTTTTGCCGCTTTTCCAGATATTCCTGTATCTATTTCATCAAATACCATTATTGGTACTTCATCTACATCTGCTAATACATTTTTTATTGCTAGCATAATTCTAGACATTTCCCCTCCTGAAGCTATTTTTATTAAAGGCTTGTATTCTTCTCCTACATTTGTGCTAATTAAAAATTGTACCATGTCTTGTCCATCTTTGTAATATTCTTCCGTTTTATCTGTATCATTAATTTCAGCAGACATATTGTAATGTGGCATTATATTATCTTTATTAAATCTTATTTCCACCTTAAATTTAGCATTTTTCATTTCCAGCTCTTCTAGTTCTATATTTATTTTATTTGACAAAATTTCTGCATGTTGTACTCTAATCTTATTCATTTTTATACATATATCTTTCATTTTGCTTTTTACATCTTTTAATTCTTTTTTTAATTTTAATATTTGTTCTTCTGAGTTTTCTATCTTTCCTACTTCATTAGTTATTTCTTCTTTGTATCTTAAAATTTCTTCAATGTTATTTCCATATTTTCTTTTAAGGTCATGTATTAGATCTACCCTTTCTTCTATTCTTTGCCTTTCTTCTTCGTCAAATTCTATTTCATCTTTAAATGATTTTACATCTCTTGATAGTTCTTGTAAATCATAGTAAATACTTTTTAGTGTATTTAATGTATTCTCATATTTTGTGTCTAAACTTTCTACTTTTTCTAATGCTCTTATGGCATTACTTACAGAATCTATGCTTGTTTCTCCTATTTCATTGTCTACTTCATTTAAGTTATTTTGTATTTTTTCTGAATTATTTATTCTTTCTTTTAAATTTTCAACCTCTATATCTTCTCCCACTTTTAAATCTGCTGTTTCTATTTCTTTTATTTGATATCTTAATAAGTCCAATTTCCTTTGTTTTTCTTTGTCATCTCCAAAGTTATCTTTTAATTGTGTTAATATTTTTTTGTATTCATTATATAGTTCTGTATATTCTGTTTTTAATGGTTTTATTTTCTCTCCTATAAAATTGTCTAAATATTTTATATGCATACTTGAGTCTAATAAAGATTGATTGTCCATTTGCCCATGTATATCTATTATATTTTGCATAAAAAATCTTAATTCACTTACTGTTACTAATCTTCCGTTTATTTTACATGAGTTTCTACCATTGGTGTGTATTTCTCTAGAAATTATAATGTTTTCATCTATAGATTTTTCATGGTTCGGCATATATAATGATAGTTCTACAAATGAAAATTCTTCTCCATGTCTTATAATCTCTTTTGAGAATCTTCCCCCTGTTGCTATTTGAAGTGAATCTATTATTAGTGTTTTTCCTGCTCCTGTTTCTCCTGTTAGAATATTTAATCCATTGTTTAGGTTTAAGACTAAATCTTCTATTATCCCTATATTTTTAATATGTAATGTTGATATCATAATAAACCTCCGTTTGCAAAAGTTTGTTTGTATTATGATATACCTTTTATTTTTTTTTGTCAATAGTTTTTTACATTTTTTAAAATTATTGTTGGCGGTTTTGCACATTTTTTTAAGTCCCCAATGTGTAACCAATCTGTGACCAATATTCTTTTATGTTTGATAGCATTTCAAGGAAATACCTTTTTTCGTCTTTTTTCTTAATGTCTTCTGATGTAATTATGTCTATGCATATTCTAGTTTCATTGTTTACTTTTAATACCAATTTTCCTATTTTTTCTCCTTTGTTTATTGGTGCTTCTGCTATTTTTATACTATCTATTACTACTTCAATATCTTCTATGTTTTCACTTTTTATTGGAATTATTTTATTATTGCATTCACTTAATTTTATATCTACATATTTTGAAACCCCTTTTATTGTTTCTATTCTGCTCTGCTTTTTCCATTCTTCAAAAGCTCTTTCTATGTTTTGTGTTACATCTACTATCTTATAATTCGCATATGCATATTCAATTATTTCTATACTGTCTTTTGTTCTATCTTTTTTTGTGTCTGCTCCTAGTACTACAGATATTATATCCATGTTTCCACGTTTGATTGATGTTACTAAACACCTATTTGCTCCATTTGTAAATCCTGTTTTAACTCCATAAACTCCATCTAAATATCCTAATAGTTCATTTGTGTTATCTATGGCTTTTCCATATCCATTAATTGTTACTGTATAATTTGTGGTACCTACTATATTTTTGAATTTATCATTTTTTAATGCATAGTCTGTTAGCTTTGCAAGTTCTACTGCTGTTGTATAGTGTTCATCTGCGTCTAATCCGTTTACTGTTACAAAGTGAGTGTTGTTTAGCCCTAATTGCTTAGCTTTTTCGTTCATCATATCAACAAAGTTTTCTACAGTGTTACCCACATATTCTCCTAATGCAATTGCACAGTCATTTCCAGATTCTAACATAAGTCCATATAGTAAATCATTTACTGTTATTTTGTCTCCTATATGTAGTCCAAGTCTTGACCCTCCTACACCTGCTGCTTTATTTGATATTGTTACTGTTTGGCTTAAATCTTTTATTTCTTCTATTACTACTATGGATGTCATTATTTTTGTAGTTGATGCCATTTTTCTTTGAGATTTTTCATCTTTTCCCCATATTACCTCTCCTGATGTCCTATCATATATTACTGCCGCTCTTGAGTTTATTATTGGCTCGTTTGTCACGTTTGAGCTTGCCGCTTCTATTTGCTCATATATCCATGCAGTATCGTTTATATCTTCTTCTAAGTCTTCATCATCTGCAAATACTTTTGGTGTTATTAAAATTATACATATAAATATTAATATATAAGTTATATACTTTTTCATAAAAAACCTCATTTCTTTTTAAGCAGTTTCTCCAACGAACGAACGCCCGAAGGGCACCCCTACTATTTAGAAAACCTCACATTTAAAATTATATTTCTAAATGTGAGGTTTATGAATTTTTTTATATATTTTTTGATGCTACTGGATAATAGTTAATTATTCTTTTATTATGAAATTACTAACAAATGCATAATATATTATAAAACCATTAATAATTATTAAGTTTTCTTTTTTCACACCTAATACTAATAATATTTCCTTCTGTAATAAGATTGATTTTTCTACTTGGAAAACTGGTAAAATAAATGCTAATGCATAAACCAGTATGGTAGTTATTATAATATATAAATAAATATCATTATTTCTCCCTCATGGCTTTATATTTTCATATAACAGTTAATATCTTTAACTCAAATCTTGTCAACAACTTATTATTAGCTGAAATAATTATAACATACATCTACCCTAGTTTCTACTCTTTCAGGACAATTTGCAGGGAAATTTTTATGTAATTTCTTCGGAGTACAGACGCCAGAAGGTCTCCCCTACATTTATATGATCTTTTCTACAAAGAACAAATTTAAAATTTCCTACAATTATCCAAACAGAAAAATTAACTGAATAAGTAATATTACAGTAGTACACTTGAAACAAAAGTTTTGTTTTTTCTTCCATTTTTATTGACATATAACATTGGCATTTGATATAATCCGATTAGTTTTTTGTAAATACCACCAATTTTGAGTTTAGGTGCAGCAATTAGTAGTTATATTTGGTTAACTACTAATATATTGCACCCTTGCGGGTAGCAGATTTCAATAGCAAAGGAGGTGGATGGAGTGAACACCAAAGATAATGCTTGTGAACTAGCTGTAAGATACTTAGGCAGAGTTTCTCTTGCACTTGTAATTGGAATAACACTATGTTTTTTGGCTGCCATTGGCTATAATACATATATTTCAGTTACGCAAGAAAAAATTGAAGTTCAGACCACGAACTCCAATTTTACGAATAACTAATGGATAAGGGCTTAGTCCCTTATTCTTTTTTATAATCATATCAGTCAATTATTAATTAGTCAATAAGAAATGTTAATTTTATGTAGTTTTAACACTTCTGTAATATTATTGTAACACATCCTTTGAAATTTGACAACTCTAATTTTAAAATTTTTTCTCCAAAATTTTATAACAAAACTAAACACTCATTTGAACTTGCCGCTTCTATTTGCTCATATATCCATGCAGTATCGTTTATATCTTCTTCTAAGTCTTCATCATCTGCAAATACTTTTGGTGTTATTAAAATTATACATATAAATATTAATATATAAGTTATATACTTTTTCATAAAAAACCTCACTAACAGTTTCTAAATTATTCAGGATAAAATATTTATATTGTTTATTAACATTTTTTATGTTACAATTTACTATATAATTAAAAATTATTCAACTCTATTTTTTACTTCGCATTATAATAAGAAAACTAAATTATTTACTCTCTAAATAATCTAGTTTCTTTAAATATTATATTTTCTCATAATTTAAAGTTATAGTTATTAATCCTATTACTTATTGCCATTACGTATGTCGATAATAAGTAATATAACATCATTGGTCATCCTCCATGCCTTACCTGCATCTTGGTAATCGTATTCTTGAGAAGTTACACCTATTACTTTATTTTCATTTTCTAGCATTACAGGACCTCCACTCATACCAGCAGACACATTACCAGTAAACTTGAACCAATTAGTATAACTAGATTCTATTTTACCTCTCGTATAGCATTGAGTATATCCATTTTGAAGATTACTAGGGTAACCGAAAAGTCCTAACTGCTATATTTCTCATTTCAGAAGTGGTCTCATAAGATGTTGCCCCTACTGCACCAACTACATCGCCTAAACTCTTCTCCAAAACGCATACTGCCCAATCGTATTCGTGACTATGATTCGATTTCCATGCTGATGAATAATAAACCTTAGACCAACCAGATTCTAAATTTCTATATGGAGCACCGTTATATGCTGGACATGCTACCCAATTTTCAAATTTAGCATTATTATTATTTTTATCGAATACGCAGTGTGCAGATGTTAGAACTGCGTTTTTTGCAACTAATGTACCAGAACCCATACCTCTACCAGTACTTGATGATGGATTTGAAAAATATATTTTGCATACTGCACTATAAGGTAATTCACTAGTATCTCCTATTTCCACTCTATTACTAGAAAAAAGTGAATAATTAGGTGCTTTAGAAACAGACTTAGACATATATTCTTTAGATGGTTCTATACTTTCAACACTTAATGAATTATTTCCATTTTTACTTTTTAATATAGTGGATATCTGTCTTAATTCCTCCATGTCAACCTCTTTTGTTATACCTGTTCTAGCATCATATTCCATGATTTTTTCTTCAATACAATCAAATTTACTTTTTTTACCATAACTTTGTTTTCGCAGTAGTAACTTATTTTCTAATATTATTATACTTTCACAGTATAATCCTGAAAAAGGTCATATATCCCCCGCCTTCTTATCTGGTTCATCAGTTTTTAAAGGATAAGAATTTAAACTTATTTTTCTAAATGTGAAGTTTATAATTTTTTATATTTATTTAATCTCTAATTCTTTCATCTTTTTTCTAAATGCCTCCTGTCTTTTTCTTTTTTCTTTAAGTTCTTTATACTTTTTATAGTTTTTTGTTGTCCTTATAATAAGTTTAAATATTATAATTAAAAGTGTATTAAGTAACATCCCCAATAGTACATATTTTAAAAACATTTCTTTTCTCTCCTTCCAAAATTTTACTTTACAGCAAGTAACTTATAGTTATACTGCCTTCATATATTAGAGTTCAGAATTAGTTAAAATTTTGCATATTTTTTTCCGCCATACATACTTTTTTTTACTTATAAAATCACCACTTTGCTATTTTCAAGGCTATTCAGGTTTTTCTTGTTCCTATTATGGTGTAGATTTTATTTTGCTTTTAATGTTTAATATTCCTATGTATAAATGTAAAATATACAAAGGCAGGAACATTAATAAGGAGGAATTGAAAATGAATTTAGATAAAATAAGCATAGGTGCTAGAATTAGAAAAATAAGAGAAGATATATATCATGAAACAAGACAACTATTTGCAGAAAGATGTGCTCTATCTGAAAATCATTTAGGTAAATTAGAACGTGGAGAAATATTAATTAGTGTAATTACATTAGATAAAATATGTTCACATGCTGGGATAAAAGCAGATTATATATTATATGGTAAATGTGAAAATAAACATTTGAATATTAGAAAAACTATTGAAAATTTTCTAGACAAAAGTTCTCATGAAGAATTAAAAATGTATTTTAAGTTTATATCTGCAATAAAGAGTTTTATAAAATAACTACAAGTGATTTTTATACAATGTTAATAACATATAATTTATCTAAAATTACTATAAATTATAGAAAAAACCGTAACTAAGATTTCGTACGCAGTGGAAACTGCTACGAAATCTAAATTCCGCCATAATTATCTAGTACAGAAAGTTATGCCACTGGCATAACTTTCCTACTATAAAACAAATAAGAAAAATCAAAGATTTTTCTTTAATTTGTTCTCGCCCTACCAACGTTTTCGACTGTAAGGAGAAAATCTTTGAGGGCTAGCGATTATAGCCTTTATATAATAGGACAGTATAACTTTCCTATTATATAAAAAAACTCTGAATTCTTATAAACTTCAGAGTTTTTTATGTGTTATTTAGAATCTAATAAATAACCTTTTATTACAATAATAGAATTTTTATGAATTCTTTTTAATTCACTAAGGCTTATTGGTGGACTATATTTATTTCCCATTAACATTATAATTTTTGCTATTTTTTCTTCCTCAACATCACATTCCTCTAAAATACATACTTCAAATATATATAATATATAGTCATCATCAATAATAATGGAATATTTGCTACTTTTAATTTCATTTTCTATCTTTTCCCTTATTTCGTTAAAAGTATTATATCCATATTTTTCTTTAAATGATTCTAAGATATATCCTTTCATATTTATCACCCACATACTTTTTAATACATTATACTACCTTCCTTTTAAATAATTTGTCGAAACTTGCTAAAGAATTAATTTTTTACCTATTGCTTAACATATATTATTATTCATTTTATGTCAATAGGGTGTAGTCTATTATTCTGACAGTAAAAACATTATAAAATTAAATTATAACCCTAATTACATAGGAGGTTTTTAATGAACTTTAATAAATATAATAACAATTTTAATATTATTGGAAACAATTTAAAACGAATACGTAATGAAAAAAATATTTCTCAGGAGCAATTAAGCAATAAATTAGCATTAATGGGAATTACTTTATATCAATCTGATATTTTTAAAATAGAACAAAATGAGAGAACTGTTAGAGATTTTGAGCTTTGGGGAATATCTCAAATATTAAAAGTTTCGTGTGATGAATTATTTTTAATCATATCTGATTTGGATGATAATAAACGTCTAACTTATATATAAACACTAATTTTTGGGAAGGAATGTGATAAAGATAGAAGATATTGAAAAATTAGTTGTAGAAGCAAAAAATGGAAATAAAGAGTCATATTCTAAATTAATAGTAATTATACAAAAAGATTTATATAAATTTGCAATGTCAAGATTAAAGAATGAAGATAATGTTCAAGATGCTATACAAAATACTATACTTAATGCATATCTAAATATAGAAAATCTACGAAATACTAAGTATTTTAAATCTTGGATTACAAAAATATTAATTAATGAATGTAATAGAATGTATAGAGATTCTAAAAAAAGTGAAAAATTATTAGAAAAATATTCTAATAGCACTATTGAATATATACCCAAAACATTGGATTTTGATAATATTATAGAAATATTAGATGAAAATAAGAAAAAAATTTTTGAACTATTTTATAAAGATGAATTTACTGTTAAAGAAATTTCTAAAAAATTAAATATGAGCGAAAATACTATAAAGTCAGAACTTAGTAGAGGAAGACAAAAAATAAGAAATTCTTTCAAAAAAGTATCTGTTATTATTATATTATTGTGTTTACTTGTTACAACAAGTGTAATAGCAATAAGCATAATTAGTTATATTAAAAGTTTATTTAATATAACCAGTATTGGTGCTAAAAATGATGGTGTTTTAATGGCTATAGAAAACTTTGATTGGTATCAGCAGGTTGATATGTCATATATAGACTTAGGAAATGGATATAAAATAAAAGTAGACTACATTTTGATAGATGAAATGAATCTATATATAGTATTTGATTTTCAGTCTGAAGAAAGCATAAGTAAGTTTAGTAATATCTCTTTACCAGACTTGAAAATTACTAATGAAACTAATACAATAATTTGCGATAGAGGAAATTTGGTTCCTAATCAATCACAAATCACTCTTGGGGATAAATTAATAGAAAAAGATAGTAATCATATGAAAACATTAATATATATGTATACATATAATCTTCCAATTTCTACAACATTAAATATAAGTTTTTCAGAAATAACCTTATATACTAGAAAATCGATTAATACAATTAATACTAACATTAATTTTAAAATCGATTTGTCAGAAAAATTTTTTAATAGGAATTATACTTCTTATAGTTCAAATGATAGTAAAGTTAAAAAGGCAATTGTAACTGAAACAGGATTTTATGCAATAATAGAAACTGATAATTTTGAAACTTTAAAAATTAAGTTATTAGATGAAGATAAAAATATATACCAGTGCTATTTTAATACACTTTCATCATATAATGAATATAATATTTTTCAATATATAGTAATTGCAAATTTTAATAATACTGAAAGCGAAAAGCTAAAATTGATAATAGCTAATGAAGAAATTGAATTAATAAAAGACTAAAATTAAAATTTTTTATTCAATCGAATCTAAGTAAAAATTATACAATTATTTTATGGAATATTTAAAACATATAAAGGGCCATTTGGCCCTTTTTTAGCTTACTAATGAAAATTGCATATTAATTGTTATTTCTGGATTAGCACCAGTAAATGTAAAACTTACATTGCTACCACCTGCAAATCCTAAGAAAATGTTTTTAAATTCGTGAGTTTGTCCATCACTATAAAAAGTATATGTTTTTGTAACATTTCTGTTTGCAATAAATACTTTTAATGTAATAGTTTCATTATTGTTATTAGAAGCAGTTGCTCTAACTGATACATCTAAAAACATTCCTGAGCATTGATATGATAAATTTCTAGTTCCTTTAAATGAAAATGAGGTATTTTCATATGATAGTGTAGAAACTCCCTCATTTGCACTAACAGGTATGTACAAAGAAAATGAGTAACAAGCACATAAGACAATAAGTGTACATATTAACATTTTAATAAACATTTTTTTCATAAATATTCACCTCCTCTTAATCAAAATTATACAATAAAATACCATTTATATTAAAAATGGTAAAACGTGGTAAAAAATTGTGTATTTTTTACCTTATAATTAATTTACTTAACTTATTTTACTTAATACAGTATAAATTACATCCTTTGTAGTTGGTCTTTCATCATCAATTATTCCAAAATATTCATTTAATTTTTTTATGTTACATTCGCAATACATACATTCTGTTGCATGTCTTATGTTACATCTTATAGTGTTTATTGACTTTTTATGAATTTGAGATATAATTGGATAAACATCTTTTTGCAAGTTTTCAATCATTATCTTTTTATTTCTATATACCTGTAAAATCGTATCTATTAAGTAATTAGTTCCTTTGTAGTCAGTATTATAATTAATATATTCTAGTTCTTTTATAATTGCTTTTCTCTTAACATCTATATCTTTTTTTTCTACTACTTTATTTACTTTGTATATAATTTCATCTCTATCTGATTCTTGTAATATATATTCTACAATCATATTGTTTTTAGAAATATTCTCTATTTGGCTAAACATGTCTGACATTATTATTATAGAATCTTTATACCTTTCTCTTTTATTATTATTTAATTTTTCAAAAAATATATTTAGATTATTTCCTATCATTTTTAAATCTAAAAATATGATATCAATATTTGTATTATTTAATATATCTATTGTCTCATCATTACTATTGCATATTTTTGCTATTCTAATATCATAATTATTTGTTATTATTTCATTTGTTAGCTTCTTTATTATATTAATATCATTTGTAGCTATTAATATATTTACCATATTAAATCCTCCCTTTCTCTCTATTAGATAAAAGAAGTTTCTAATTGGTTGCATATTTTATAATTTTTTTATTTATAATTTACACAAAAAGTGGAAAAAAGAACCTTCACAATTTCCAGCTCCAATTTCCACATTTTCTATAGTGCTATTGACATTTCAAAGTCCATCTCTTTTTGTAGTTTTATTATTAATGTTAATGTTTTGCTATGTTCTTTTCCTTCTATGTCTTTTAATATTATTGTTTGTATTGAACTTTCTCCATTTTCTTCATATTTACCATATTCTATTTCATAGTATGATGGATAATTACTTTTTATAAAGTTCTCAAATTCTTCTACGTTATTCCAATTATTTCTCCTATATGTTTCGTTTAATAAATTATACGTTCCTTGATAGTCTTTATTGTTTATCATTTGTACCCATTTGTTCACATTGTATGCTATTTTTTGCCTTTTACTATATGCATTATATGCATTTATAGCTGTTTCTTGCTCTATTGTATATATATCTAATAATACTTTATAGTCAAATACTTTTTCTGCATTAAATAAATAATAATTTCCATATTGGTCTTTACACATATAATCAGTATTATCTCCTAGTCTTTTTACTTCATATCCTTTTACTGCCATTTTTAGTATGTGAGCTTCATTTTCTGATATATATTTTGAATAATTCTCTAAAGAGCCAAATCTTTTATTTTTGTATTCTTCATCTAAATAATTATATGATATTTCTGGTCTTGATAACATTAATCTTTTTTGCATTAAAAAGTATTGTTGGCATAAATATTGGTCTGTTATGTTTTGCATTATAAAATCATTACTATTTTCTTTTGAGTCTATGCTAGTTTCTATTCTATCTAGTTTTATGTCTTCTATAGATTTATACTTTTCTATATCTAATGGTGTTATTGAATATGTTTTATTTTCTTCATCTACATTTACTATAAAAGCTAAGTCTTTTACATATTTATTCTCCCAGTCTATACAATATCCATATACTGCATATTTTGTCATTTTTTGAAGAAATAAGTAATTCATTTTTAGTGGTACAAATATTAAATTTTCTTCTACTTTATCTATATAGTCAAATACATTACTTGTGCTGATTGAATTCTCATCTATATATTCTTTACTTAACAAGTTATATATTCTTGTTGCTATTTCATTATCAGTGATTATTTTTTTATCATAATTGTCATAATAACTAGAACTTTTTAAGTTAATTGTGTTTAAGTATCCTTGTATACAATTTTGTACTGAAAAGAAGCTTATATTATCTGTTACTTGCTCTACAGTAGTTTCATCAAATTTTATTTCTTCTCCTACATCACCTTCTACTTTTTCTATCTCTGGTTCTTCACTATTTTTTAACATAGATAATAATGTAGCAGTTGTAATCATAAATAATATTAAAATAATAATTATGGCAATTATAATTTTTTTCATATTTGTTCACTCTCCTATTAATTTGGGTTATAATTTATTTTCCAACGAATCTATAAACATACATATAGTTAGATGGATTATCTTGATATACTGTTATTTGAGAAGCCTTAGGCTTTTTAGCTGAATGTGCAGCAACATAGTTTCCATTTCCTATATATATTGTAACGTGTCCTTCTTTACCTTTTCTTCTCCATAATATATCCCCTGGTTTTAATTGTACATTTGCTGCTGGTCCATTTACTCTATATTGATTATAATTAGGATATGTTGCAGTAGTATTTGGTACATTAATATTAAAATGTTTTTTATATAATCTATATACTAAACTTGAACAATCATAATAGAATTCTTCATCTCTTCTATCTTGACTATATCCATATCTATCATCATTAGCTATTCTTACTGCATCATTTAGCATATTTAACATTTTTTGTTTGTTTTCTTCTGTTAATTCTATATTTCCAATATAAATGCTATCTTTTGTTGCATCTTTATATTTTTCATAAAAATCTCTTGCATAATTTTTTCTATTTGTTAAACTTTCATTTCCTGCTCTTTCAAATACCTTACAAAAAGCTACTGCGGCATCTTCTGGAGTTTTTGCATTTGACCAAGAAGAATATGAAAATCCTTGATAATTTCCTCCCATTTGAAATGTTGCACATCCATCTGCTCCACCACTTTGAGATATTTCTCCAAGTAGATAAAGTATCTGTACACTTGCATCACTTATACTTACATCTTTTATAGTTTTTGCAAATTTATATAGTCCTTCTTTTCTTCCCGCAGATGTCCATTGTGCTATACCATAACCTGCTTTATCATTACTAAAGTTTGTATATGTTCCACTGTCTACCGCTTCTGTATATTGTTCATCATTCATACCTAATATATGTTCATAACTGTTTTGTAAATTATTAGTTCTAATTCCAGATTCCTGTTGTAAATTTCCTAATACTCCTGCTGCTGATTCTTTAGAATATCCTGCATCAAGCAATGCAAACCATATTTGTGCTTCTATTGTATCTCCATATAAACCTTCTACCATATTTGTAGGATATAGTTTTCCAAAATCAAAAACTGTAACTCCAAGATTTACACCTGTAGCACAATATAACATATATTTTGTAAGTTCAAGCATATTAACAGTGTCAGAATTTTTTTCTATAATTGTAAATAGCCATTCTTCTGCATCTGTTATATTTGCCTTTGCACTTTCTGATTCTAAATATAATGTACAAAAGTTTGGATAGCCCTCATCTCCTTCTTTTAATTTTGGATCTGTCTTTTCTTTTACCTCTGCTGCTCCATCTAATGTATATTTATATTGAATAGTACGATAAATATTTGTAAATGTGCGTTGAGTAAATACATGTTGTGTTATTACATCTGTTTTTTCTTGCTTCTTTTTATCTTGTGTTCCTGTTACATTCCCCTCTGAGTCAGTTACACTTTCGCTTGTTGTACTAATTGTTTCCCAGGTTCCTTCTTCTGTAACTTTATTATTATCAATAGGTTCTAAATATTCTATTTCCTTTTCTTCTCCATCATCTTCTACTTCATATGTATATTGAACAGAATAATCCATAAACCATATATCTAAATCTGTAACAGCTATAACAATAGCATTTGAATATGTCCTTATATAATTTATATCATATTTATGTGTTGAACTATCTATTTGTGGAGAATTCCAAGCTCCATCACTTGAACTTGTAACATTTCCATCAACTGTTGTTCTTGTAGAAGTTCTAATTTGTTTCCATAAAATGTCATTATAAGCATCTATAGTTGTTTCTTGTATCTCTGTTAAATTATCATATATACTTATTACAATCTTACTGTCTAATACTAAATCCGCAAAATTACTAATGAATTCTTCATCATTTCCACAAACAAGGAATGCCCATAAATAGTTAAATGGCATTGTATATTTTGATATTGAAGATTTATAATTAATAACATGTGCAAAATATTCATAACTAGTTTCTTCTGTTGCATTGCTTAAATTTTCCCTATCCTTTTCTGAATAGTCAACTTTTTCAGTTCTTCCTGGATATTCTGTTGCATAGCTACCACTTACCGTCTTTTTTATAGTTTCACTCCAGTTTGCTACAATTAAATTTCCATGCACATCTACAGAAAAACATTTTAATACTTTATCTCTTGCAGATTGTATATCTTTATCTGATACTCCAGCTTTTCCATTTGCTTGATTTATAAGTCCATATAAAGTACTTCCATTTGCTACATTTTCATCTCCTAAAGGTATATATTCTAATAGCTCCTCAGTACCATCTCCTTTGTGTCTATTAAATTGTATAACACCTTGAAACTCTCCGTCTGGAACTTCTGTTCCTATTTTGTCTCTTTGCCTCAAATCAGGATATTGTGTTATATATTCAACCTCTATCATCTTTTTTAAATATTCATTAATTTTATCTTTGCTTAAATAAATACTTAACCTTCCCTCATATTTATCAAGTTCTTTTATTATATTGTCTACAAGCTCATTTAAGTCAATATCTAATGCATACCCTCCACTTTTAGATTTCTTTGTTTTTAAATCTACTTCATCATCAGCATATCCATATAATGCTGATTCATCAATATAATTTCTTATAGTAGATGGAACATTAGCAGTTTTGTCTTTATCAAATACCCCATCATATATAATCAGAACATAATGAGAAGCACTACAAATTATTAAAATTGCAACACCTAATATCACTAATAAACTTTTTAACATACGCTTTTTATGATTTAATATATATCTTAATACTTTTCCCATACTCCTATCCTTTCTGTGTATATGTTACATATGTCCTAATTTTAAATACCTGCTGTTATTTTAGTAAAATTATCATAATCATTTTTATTAGTTGTTGCATTGTATTCATCAAAATCCATTATTACATTTTTAAACACTAAATATCTCATTTTTCTTGTATTAGAATAACCATTTGAAAATTTGAAAGTATATTTTTTTGTTTCTTTTGATAATAGTTTCAAATTACTGTATATTATTTCACCTGTATTTACATATTCCTCAACATCGTTTTCATCTAGTAAATATATATTATCTGTTCTTTTTCCATTGTCTAAAAGAATTGTCTTATCTGTAGTATTTTGAATTTTTATAGTATATATTGAATAATCCATATATGTTTCTCTAGTTTCTACATTTATATTAAGTCCTTTTGCTGTAGTATTTTTGTTTATTTTTGTTCTTCCAATATAGTTATTAACATTTAATTTATATTCTGAACCTTTTTCTACTACAGTAATGTATTCTTGGAGATATGATGAATTCGAACTTACTTTACCAGTAGTTAAAGCATCTTCTGTTAGTTTTATCTTATATGTACTTCCCATCCAATTTTGAATACTATATGTTTTGTATGTTTTAAACACATTATTAAAATATTTATTTTTAAAACTATCTAAACTTGGAAATATCTCTTCTTTACATTCCTCTGTTAATAAATCATAGGCATTTTCTACTTGTCCTGCATTACAGTATTTTATAAATGTATCAATTATTAATGTATGTTTTTCTAAATTATTGTTTGCATAACCTGACCCGTTTACTAATGACCCTGTACCTTCTAATTTTCCACTTATTTGATTATTTATAGTATTTTGAGTAATTGATGATTTATTATCTGGATTATCACTTCTATTTTTATAAAAGTTATTTAATATTTGTAAAAAGACTATAAAAGCGATAATTATAAATATTACTATCCAAAATTTTTCCTTATTTTCATAATACCATCTTCTTAATCCAAACATATCAATTGTCCTTTCATACTTTTTCACATAATATAATTATACCATGTTTAAAGCTATTTTTCTACATTTTTTGTCAAATTACAACACATATTTGTAGTTACTGGTTATTATAATTTACAGCTATCCTAATATAAAAATTGGGGGTTGTTGGTAGGATTATATGTTTTTGAATTTATACAAAATTATAAATATACGTCGTAGGGGCGATTATTAATTGCCCGCCCTTCGAAGAGCATGCTTTATAATATAAGATTTTTAGCAAGCCTTTGCTAGAACGGGCGATTGCTAATCGCCCCTACATTTCTCTACAATTTTAAATTTACCTAAAAATTTATCATCCCCACAAATTTATATATTAAAAGTGCTGTGAATAGTAACAATGTAAGAAATGTGTATAAATTTGTGCAAAAAATAGATATAGACAAATTTCAATTTGTATTATTTCAATGTGACCCTACATTCAGAATGCAATATATTCATAATAAATACAAATGTCTTAATTTCTTCCTATTTCAACGGGCAGACACATGGCCTGCCCCTACAACGTATAATTATAATTTTTGTATAATTTTAATATATATAATAACCATATTGGCATTGCAAAAATTCTCTGTCCCTATTGGCACATGCAATGTGCCCCTACATTCAAATGCAATATATTCATAATAAATACAAATGTCATAATTTCTTCCTATTTCAACGGGCAGACACAGGACCTGCCCCTACACCCCCCAATTTTCTATATCCAAAATATCGATTTTTATATTGATTAAATTATTTTTCTGAATAACTTATTAGCCTTTTTATTTATGATGATTTCCATTCCTATTACTATTATACTAAATACAATTATCTCTATTAATATCGATATGTTCAGGCTTAACTGTTTTGTTATTTGACTTAAATACCATAGTATAAAACAAATTACTACTGTTAAAATGTATTGGAATAGTTTATTATCATTTTGTTTTATAATAGTAATTTCGTTTTCATAGTTTAATCTAGGCCTTGACAAATCTATAAATAGTAGAATATTACTGTTAATTATATTTAGTAACATTGCTATAATAAACATTAATAAGATATATAAATTATCAATTGCAGGTATTAAATAATGTACTATTCCTAAGATTAATAATATTATTATTGTATTAATAGTTAACTGAGGCATGTTTTTTAGCCTAAATTGTGCGTTGAATTTTATAGGAATGTATTTAAAAAATATAGCGTTTTTACCATACCTAGAAATAGCAGTTAAAGAAAGCGACGATACTGTAAGTATTACTTGTATTATTCCTATAATTAGTGACAGTTCACCAAATCCAAAGATAAACATGCTATATATGTTTCCTTCCATAGTTTCTTTAATAGATTGTAAAATTATAGGAAATAGTGTAATAGTAATAACTGTAATTGCAATTAATAAAATTAGTATATTATAAATATAATGAATAAAATATGTTGAACTTTTTATTATAGTTTTTATTTCATTTACAAAATAAGAATAATTTTTATTCTTAGGCTTACATTTTTGATTTAAACTGACCTTTTTGCGTTTTTTCTTATTGAACAAAGATAGATTCCATAAAACATCTTTTATGTATGTATATTTACCTATGGTTAAAAAAATTATGAATGCTATTAAATCTAAAGCTAAAATCTGCAAAACATATATAATAGAATTATAATCAATATTTGATAATGCATTAATACCTAACTCTATAACAATGAAATATTTATTTGTATGCCTTATAGTTTTTACTATAGAACTTAGCTCATATATTTCTTGTGTTTCATCTTGAACATTTTCTTCAATATATTTTTGTTGTTCTTCTATTTGTATATCGTTCATATTTAAAGCAGTTATTAATGGCATAGATATAATAATTGTCATAATTAATATTACTACATTTTGATACAAATTTTTATTTTTAATAAATCTAAATATCTTCATTACAAATATCATAACAATAGAAACTATAGTTGATAAAAATATTGATACTAATGATATTACAATTACTGCTAATGGATAAAATAATATATTTTGTAATGTTCTTACACCATAGATAAATGTTGATGGCAGAACTATTATTGTTTCACTTCCAAATATAATACTTATCATTACTGAAAACTTTGTAATTAGTAATTTTCTACTAGTTATTGGTAAACTTAAGTAGTTTTCTATATCTTTAGAAAAGTATAATGTACTTATTACCAATAATATAGTCTGAAACATAACTAATATTTGTAATAAGAGAAAAAACAATTCTAAGAAAATCTCTTGGGCATCAATTTCCTTTAATAAATTTATAAATATATAACTTAAATAAATTGTTATAATGGATACTATAGCTACAAGCCAAACTTTTATTGATTTCTTATTGATTTTCTTAGTATTACTATCTATTATTCCACTTGTATCATATGATG
The DNA here is from genome assembly GCA_948471115.1 of uncultured Clostridium sp. GTDB lineage: Bacteria > Bacillota > Clostridia > TANB77 > CAG-508 > CAKPSH01. The sequence continues at coordinate 6,012 of CAOKRJ010000013.1, read as the reverse complement.
TTTTCAACATAGTTTTTAATAAATTAATCGTTTTTTTATTCTTTATCATTTTTTGTAATCTCCATAAATAATTCTTCTAGCGACTCTCCTTCTCCAAATCTCTTTTTCATTTCTTCATAAGTTCCTACAAAAATTATCTTTCCTTTATTTATAATTCCAATTCTATCACATAATCTTTCTGCTACTTCCAAAACATGTGTTGAAAAAAATACACATTTTCCATTTTTTACATGTTCTCTCATCATATTTTTTAACAGAAATGAAGATTTTGGATCAAGACCTGTTAATGGTTCATCTAAAATCCAATTCTGTGGATTATGTAATAAAACTCCACTTATAATTATCTTTTGTCTCATTCCATGTGAATAACTTTCTATTTTATCTTCTAACACATCATATATTTCAAACTCTTTTGTGACTTTTTCTATTCTATCTAACCTTTTTTTCTCATTTACCTCATATATATCTGCAATAAAATTTAGATATTCTATACCTGTTAGTTTCAAAAATATATTAGGGTCATCTGGAACAAATCCAAATCTTTTTTTTGCTTGTACTGGAGTCTTTTTTATACTTTTATTATCTATTAGAATATCTCCTTCATCAATTTCCAAAATTCCTGTCATCATTTTAATTGTTGTAGTTTTTCCTGCTCCATTTGGTCCTATAAATCCAAAGATTTCTCCATCATTTATTCTTATATTAATGTTTTTTACAACATTAGAGTTTTTTCTATATGCCTTTGTAACGTTTATTAAATCAATCATACATGCTCTCCCTTTTAACATAGGGCACATCATGTGCCCTATAATTGTTTTTATATGTGTAATTTATCATACATTTTTAATAATAAGTCTTTCGTTGTTCTTGATATACTTTGATTCTTTAAAGTATTTTTTGCATCATTTTCGCTTCTTCCATCTTCTTTCATTCTAAGTAGAAGTTTCGATAATTTTACAATTTGACTTTTATCAGAGTTAGATGCCTCTTTGTATACATTTGCTATAAGTACCATATTATCCTCATTGTTTATTTTAACAGCTTTACAAGCTTCGGCTAAAGCTATTGCTTCGTTTTGTGGAATATTAGCCTTTTTCATTATAGTTTCAGCTTCTCTTGTTAGGGGGCCTGATGATTGATTTGCTTTTATAGAACTTGATGTTGTTCCACTTCTTGATGAACTCATTGATGGTGAACCTGTTGCAATATCTATGCTATCTGTCACAGCTCCAATTGTTCCTCCTATGTCTCCTTCAAGCATTGATGTTGCCATATCTATTACTCCTTTTGCACCTGCTCCTACGACACCTGCTGTTCGACTAATTACATTTTCTCCTACATCAACGAATTTATGAGCTGTTCTAGCTTCATATCCTCCTGTAGCATTTCCTCGATTATTTGATGGTTGATTATCTGCTGGTGTATTTTGTGTATTTGTATTATTGTTTATTACTGTATTATTCCCGCTGTTTCCTGAGCCTGTGTTATCTGTATTGTTTCCTGAACTCACATTATTTATATTGCTTCCTGTTACTACATTTTGTATTTCTGGCATATATGGTGGTATTTGTTGATATTCATCTGGTCTTAATCTATGTATTCTTTCTGAACGTGAATTATTGGTGCTTGTATTGGATGTACTATGTGTATTTGTTCTTGGCTCTGAATATGTTACTATCTCTTCTCTTGGTATGTCTGGTGTTACTATCTGAACATCTTGTTCATTTAATTCTGGAATATCATTTATATTAACATTATTATTTGTATCCGTATATTTAGGTTGTTCTATCTTCACTTGCTGTTTTACATTTCTTGTATTTCCTCCACTTTGTCTTGGATTTGTTCTAATAGTATTTTGTTCAAATTGTACGTTTGACATATCTGGTTCTTGCACTCTGTAGTTTGTTTCATTTAACTCTGGAATATCACTTATATTAATATTATTGTTTGTATCTGTATATTTTGGTTGTTCCATTTTTACTTGCTGTTTTATATTTCCTCCACTTTGTCTTGAATTTGTTCTAATATTATTTTGTTTAACTTGTACGTTTGACATATCAGGTTCTTCTACTGAAAAGTTTGATTCATTTAAGTTTGGTATATTTTTTGAACTTATACTCTTGTCTGACACTGTTCTTATATTTTCTGAATCTATATTATTTATAGAGTTAGTATTTGTTTCTATTGAACTTTGAATCCCTGAATTTTTACCTTTTGTACCATCTATTACCTTCATTTCTGGTTTTTCTTTTGATGAAGGTAGTGGTTCATTTGGATTTGTCCAAACATTTAAGTTATCGTGTATGTTGGAACTGTCGTCTGCTAATTTGCTCCTAATATTATTATCACCATCTTGTATATTTAGTGAGTTTCCTAATTCTCCATAAGATGTTATATTTGAATTACTACCACCTAATTCTGATATTGTTCTTCCATTTTCACTTCTTAATCTGTCTTTTGAAATTATAGCTTCTAGTGAATCATCGAATCCCATAGTTCTATCATTTCTTACATTAATATTATTATTTTCATTACCAGCAGCCATTGCTACAGACATTGGAGGCATAAAATCTGTAGGCTCTTCTCTTTCTAAACGTAAATCTCCATTTTTATTTCTATATATATTTCTCTCTCCATCAGTTTTTACAATTTCTTCATCTGAATCTGTATCTAATAAAGATTTTTTCTCTTCTACATTGTTAGTCATATTAGACAAATTCAAATCTATACTTAAACCACTTAATTTTTCTTTGAATTGGTCTAACATTTCTAATGTTTTAGGATCCAAAATTTCTTGTTTATCAAATAGACTAGACATATCTCCATCTATTAAATCATTTTTGTTATTTAGTGCTATTGCTCCTTCTACTATATCATCATCTTTCATTTCTAATCTAAGTGGCTCATTCCTTGGTATTACAAATTGATCTTCTGATGATGCCACTTGTTCAAATGGTTCACTATCTACTTCTCTATATGGTACATCTATAATGTCATCAGAATTCTGTGAATTTCTATTTCTTTGTACTGTCGTACTAAGTTCTGTATTGTTATTGTCTTCTACTTCACCACTCAATCTTTCTGGTTCTTCTGGTGGTAGTTCTTGCTCACGAGGTCTTCTATTATTCTCTAATTCTTCTTCTTCAGAACCATTACGGTAATTTTCATATGCACCAACTAGACCACGTACTCCTCTTGATGTTGTTCTTCCAAGTTTTTTAGCAACTGATGCTGTAGCTCTTTCTGCTTTTTTTATTACATTGTTTGTCTCTTGTAGCGCTTTTCCTATTCCTCCTAATTTTGTATCTGGAACTCCAATAAATTCTTTAGCTAATTTTACAATATATGGTATAGCTAAAAATGCTATACTTACATAAATTGGATTACGAATTGCTATATCCATTAAGCCTTTTCCAAAAAACAATGAATATAAAAATAAATGTGCTGGTTGCATCAATAAGCTTCCCATATACTCTTTAAACCATAGATTAAAAGTGTATGCTCTCGAACCATTTTGTTTATTTATTGGATACATTACTCCTACTACTGGTGCAAACATTGTGAGTGCTGCCATATAGAACACTCTTTTACCATACAACCATGCAAATGCTACAGTTAAAATTACTAACATAATATATATAAAACCCCAACCTATATAATTCCAATTTTCATTAACCCTTTCTCCATCTAGATTTACATCATATATTTCTTGACACATATATCTTGCTTGTTCTGTAAAAGAAGAACATTGAATTGTAACTATCCACTCATCGTTATGATCTACCCAAGGAAGGTTATTAGTTACACTATGCCACCAAGATGGTTCATCAACTAATGTAACATTAGGGTAACCTGCTTTTTCTAGATTTTCATATATAGTTTTACCTGTTACAGTTATAGCTCCTCCCATAATTGTTTCAACAGAATCCACATCTGTATTTTTTAGATTTTCTTTAGCTATTTTCCTCAGTTTATATTCTGACATATGCTCTGCATTTCCTACACTAGTGTCTAATACTACATCATCTGTTGATACAGAAATAGATTTTGATATCATATCAACTATTGTTATTGATTGAGACATAATAATATGTGAAAAAGCAATTAGTATAAATCCAATAATGCAATTTACGAAATTTTCTTTATACCTAGCTTTTTCCTTTGGATTTAATGATCGTAGTGCTTTTATTGCCACCCATAGCATTACAATAAGCATAGCAACTAAACATATATCTCTTATAGTAACATAAACTTGTGAAACTACAGTTCTTAATGTAATTATCAATGAATCTGCTGCACCACCACCTTGAGAGTTTGTATCTTCAAAAAAGTTTACATTAAAAAATCCAATTTGATTTTTTAATATTGTTTCAGGTGTTATTCCAATATTGGAATAAACAAAACTATTTCCAAACATAACTTCTGATGCAGCATGAACTATAGGATAACAAAATTTTACAATAGTGACACCTGCAACAGTTCCGCACTGCTACACAAGATACAATACCTACTGTACTTGCAGTTATTGCTGCTGCTACTGCACTTGGTATAGCAGCCAAAACTACCCCTACAACAACTGCACCAACTAATACAACAGCTATTGCACACTTTATAAAGTTTTTTACTTTTCCTAATAAACTATCATCTTTACTTAAATCAATATACAAAAACGACTGCTCTACTGATAGTAATGCACTTTGTAGTATAGTTATTACACCATCTGCTAAAAAAACTACTAAATTCACTATTGGTTTAAGTAATGTTCCTCCTAATTGGGCAGCTCCAACTGGCTCAGCCATCGCAAATTGAAATACTAATATTACAACTATAACTAGCGCTAATTTTGATATTAAACTTTTTGATAAAAATCGTTTTTTCATTTTTCTATCATTCCTTCCTTTATTGCTCTTCATTATTTTTCGCTAGTTGATTTAGATTTGTTTCTACGAACTCAAATTCTTTTCTCGTTGGTGTTATTTTTAATATTGCTGTATCTTGTCCTACTTTAAGTAATCCTTCTCCTCTTTGACATGTTACTAAAAAATTAGCCTCACCATCTGATAATTTAAATACTTCTTTTAAATATTGAATCTCTGATTTATCTTGTGCTAAAAATAATTTTGTATCAGATGATGTAAGTACTGCCTGTGCTTCTGCTTTTTCATAAAAATCTTGAAATCTCTGTGAAATTATTGCAAGTGAAACATTCCTCTTTCTAGCACGTCTTGCCATTTTATTTAAGAAATCTACCGCTTCGTCAAATGGTAGTAACATCCATGCTTCATCTATGATAACTCTCTTTTTTCCTGCCTTTTTTCTATCTTCACTGTTTTTCTTAACATATTTTTCCCATATCCAAGACATAAGAATTTGCTGTGCAAGTGGTCTTGCAAATCTTTCCTCTAATTGTGATATATCTAAATTAATAAATGGAGATCCCTCTAATAATTCAAAAGTTGATTGTCCATCAAAGTATGCCATTTGTCCATTAAGTTCTCTTACATATTGTTTCATAACTTTTAATAAATAGCTATAATGTTTATTATATGTATCTATATTATTCTCACTTGCCTTTTTCTCTAAGCTTTTATACCAAGACCCTATTGTTGGCATAGGCTTTCTTTCTTTAGCTAACATGTCTCCTTTTGCAATTCCAGTTTGTGAAACTTGATATAAACTATTTGGATCACTATTTATTCCTAATTTTTCATATTCTTCACTAACAAGTTCTGCAATTAATTGTTTTGTAAGTTCATTTACTTCTTGACTCCTTGTACTTCCCTTTGCCATTGTTAGTAATGCTTGTGTTACGTCTTCTATTTTGTTTTCAACACTAAGTATAACTCTTTCTCTTCCTGTAATTTCATCTTTTACTTTTTCAGGTTCTATATCAAATAAATTTATTATAGTTCTTGATGTTGGACTTATAACTACATTTATTCCTCCTAAAGCTTCAGCAACTATTGTATACTCACCTTCAGCATCTAATGCTAAGCTTTCAATTCCCATAAG
>CAOKRJ010000012.1 GCA_948471115.1 uncultured Clostridium sp. | reverse complement strand
AATGGTTGTTGTGTAACTATTGAGTATGGTCCTGTTGAACGAGCATGTATTTTGTCGTCTACTAAGTGGTGAAGTTTTAACATGTACATTACACCAACTGTTATTGGTTTGTCAAATGGGTCTCCAGTTCTTCCATCATACAATATTGTTTTTCCATCTGGTGATAGACCTGATTGTTCAAGCATCTCTACTATTTCTTCTTCTGTTGCACCATCAAATACTGGTGTTGCTATCTTTAGTCCTAGTAATCTCGCAGCAGCTCCTAGGTGGACTTCTAGAACTTGACCTAAGTTCATACGTGATGGAACACCTAATGGATTTAGTAATACGTCTACTGGCGTACCATCTGGCATGAATGGCATGTCTTCAACTGGCAGTATTCTTGATACAACACCCTTGTTTCCATGACGTCCTGACATTTTGTCTCCCACTGAAATTTTTCTTTTTTGTGCTATATAGCATCTGATTACTTGATTTACTCCTGGGCTTAATTCGTCAGAGTTTTCTCTATCAAATATTTTTATATCTACTATTGTTCCCGCTTCTCCATGTGGTACACGAAGTGATGTGTCTCTTACTTCTCTTGCCTTTTCTCCAAAGATAGCTCTTAATAGTCTTTCTTCTGCTGTAAGTTCTGTTTCTCCCTTTGGACTTACTTTACCTACTAATATGTCTCCTGGTCCAACTTCTGCTCCTATTCTTATTATTCCTCTGTCATCAAGGTCTTTTAATGAGTCTTCACCTACGTTTGGTATATCTCTTGTTATCTCTTCTGGTCCTAATTTTGTATCACGGCATTCACATTCGTATTCTTCAATATGTATTGATGTGAATACGTCTTCTTTTACTAGTCTTTCACTTAATAGAATAGCATCTTCATAGTTATATCCTTCCCATGTAGAGAATGCTATGATTACGTTTTTACCAAGTGCCATTTCTCCATTTTGTGTAGCAGGTCCGTCAGCTATTACATCTCCTTCTTTTACCTTTTCACCTTTAGCAACTATTGGTCTTTGATTTATACATGTAGCACCATTGGTTCTTTTAAATTTACGTAATCTATATATATCATCTTTTCCTTTTGAGTTTTCTACTATTATTTGGTCTCCTGTAACTTTTTTAACTATACCATCATTTTTCGCAATTATCATTATTCCAGAGTCTTTTGCTGCTTTGTATTCTATTCCTGTTCCTACTATTGGTGAGTCTGTAATCATTAGTGGAACTGCTTGACGTTGCATGTTTGTTCCCATAAGTGCACGGTTGGCATCATCATGCTCTAGGAATGGTATCATCGCTGCTGCAACTGATACTAATTGTTTTGGTGATACATCCATGTAATCTACTTTTTCTGCTGGAACTTCAGTTACTTCATCTAAGTATCTAACTTTTATTTTAGAGTTTACAAATTTTCCGTCTGGTCCTATTGGCTCATCTGCTTGTGCAATGATGTGTCCATCTTCATCATATGCTGCCATATATTCAAATTCGTCTGTAACTTTGTGGGTTTCTGGGTCTATTTTTCTATATGGTGTTTCTACGAAGCCATATTCGTTTACAATTGCAAATGATGATAGTGCTGAGATTAGTCCTATGTTTGGTCCTTCTGGTGATTCTATTGGACATAGTCTTCCATAGTGTGTATAGTGTATATCACGAACCTCAAATCCTGCTCTTTCTCTTGAAAGTCCGCCTGGTCCTAATGCTGATATTCTTCTTTTATGTGTTAGTTCTGATAGTGGGTTTGTTTGATCCATGAATTGTGATAATTGTGAGCTTCCAAAGAATTCTCTTATTGATGATGTTATTGGCTTTGTGTTTATTAATGTTTGTGGTGTTACTACGTCTAAGTCTTGTATTGTCATTCTTTCTCTTACAACTCTTTCTAGTCTTGTTAACCCAATTCTAAATTGATTTTGTAGTAATTCTCCAACACTTCTTATACGTCTGTTCCCTAGGTGATCTATATCATCGACATTTCCTACTTTGTGTGCTAAGTTTAATAAATATCCAACAGATGCTATTATGTCTTCTGTTGTGATATTTTTTGGAATTAATTCTTCTATTCTCTCTTCTATTACTTTTACAAGGTCTTTTGGTTCTGTTGTTTCTAATATGTTTTTTAGTACAAGATAGTTTACATCTTCTTTTATGTTTAGTTCACCTAAGTCAACGTCTTTTAGAACAGCATGTATATCTACTGTTCCGTTTCCTATTACTATTACTTTTTTGTCTTCTATTTTTATGTTTACAATATTTATTCCTAAATTTTGTATTGTATGTGACATTTCACTAGATATTACTGTATCTTTCGCAACTAATACTTCTCCTGTTTCTGTATCTATTATATCATCATATGCAACTTGGTTTTCTATTCTTTCTGCCAATGCTAGCTTTTTGTTGAATTTATATCTTCCAACTCTAGCTAAATCATATCTTCTACGGTCAAAGAATAATCCATTGAAAAGGTTTGTTGCTGCCTCTACTGATGGTAATTCTCCTGGTCTCAATTTTTTATATATTTCAATTAATGCTTCGTCTTGAGTTTTTATTGGGTCCTTTTCAAGTGTTGTAAGTATTCTTTGATCTTCTCCAAACATTGAGATTATTTCTTCATCTGTTTTTAATCCTACTGCTCTTAATAATGTTGTAATTGGAATTCTTCTTGTTCTATCAACTCTTGCATAAAATACATCGTTTGAATCTGTTTCATATTCTATCCAGGCTCCTCTTATTGGCATTACTGTTGCTGTGTATACTTGTTTTCCCGTTTTGTCAAAGTCTTTTGCATAATAACATCCTGGTGAACGTACTAATTGGCTTACTACAACTCTTTCTGCACCATTTATTACAAATGTCCCACTATCTGTCATTAATGGGAAATCTCCCAAGTAAATTTCTTGTTCTTTGATTTCTCCTGTTTCACGGTTTATTAGTCTTACTTTTACATGTAATCTTGTTGAATATGTTACATCTCTTTCTTTTGTCTCTTCTAATGAATATTTTGTTTTATCTTCCATATAATAGTCAAAAAATTCTAATACTAAGTTTCCAGAGTAGTCTATAATTGGTGATATATCTTTTAATACTTCTCCTAGACCTTCTCTTATAAACCAGTTGTATGAATCTTTTTGCACTTTGATGAAATTTGGCATTTCAATACTGTCTCCTGTTTTTGCAAAAGTATGACGTATGGATTTTTCATATTTGATTTCTTTCATAGAATAAATTTCACTCCTTCATTAAATATCAGACAAATTTCTTGAGTAAATTTCGCTTTACAAATTCTCCTCTACTAACCCTTGCAATAGTTCCAATATTTATTGTAGGGGTACAATTCATTTGCCTTTTTTAAATTTGAAGCTTTTTACATTTTATATAAGAAAAAATTATTATCTTGAAAAGAAGTCCTTCTTGTAATATAAATGCTTTTTATTAAAATAGTTTATAGCTTCAAATTAAACTATTCGTAATTCAAAAACGTATTTATATTCAATTCCTCTTCTTTTTAGAATTAATAAAATTTAAATTTAGATTCATAGTATATCACACTTGCACAAGGCTTGTCAATATTTTTTCACTTTAATCAGGACTTTTTAAATTTTTATAATTAGTATTGACTTAGTTTTATTTTTATGCTATTATATATTAAGCGTTATGGGTCAGTAGCTCAGTTGGATAGAGCACAGGTCTTCTAAGCCACTGTTCACCTTTTTTGATATTTGCTTATATCAAGGTGTTTAGGACTTTAGATGTTAAATATCTAAAAAATTATCTAAAAAATTTACTTACTTTGAAAATTTTATAAAGTTGCTGATTGAAAATGGGTCAGTAGCTCAGTTGGATAGAGCACAGGCCTTCTAAGCCACTGTTCACCTTTTTTGATATTTGCTTATATCAAGGTGTTTAGGACTTTAGATGTTAAATATCTAAAAAATTATCTAAAAAATTTACTTACTTTGAAAATTTTATAAAGTTGCTGATGAAAATGGGTCAGTAGCTCAGTTGGATAGAGCACAGGCCTTCTAAGCCTGGGGTCGGGGGTTCGAATCCCTCCTGGCTCACCATTTATCAAGTGTTTCAGCACTTTATAAATTTTTGTTTTGTAAGAACCTCTAAAAAAACTACCAAATATTTTTTAGATATTTAATTATCGTTATTAGTATATACTCTTTTGTATATACTATTTTTTATGCTCTAGCCTGTTTTAACTGTGGAACATTTATTCTTTTAACAATAAATCTTTTTGTTTTTTGAGTCTCTGTCTTTATTTCTTCATTGCTATTGTGTATTAAATTTTCATACTTAGATGCAACATTTTGTTTTATTCTATCATCTGGGTGTGAATATCTTTTTGTTGTAGATAAGTTTCCATGTCCTAAAAATTCCCCTATCGCTTTTAAATCTACACCATTTGCGTTTAATTCTGTACCTAAAGTATGCCTTAAATCATGAAATCTAATTTCTTTCATTTTGTTTCTTCTTATTAACTTTAAAAACCTATGTGTTATATGATTTGGTTTTATTATATCACCATCATCTTTAACACAAACATACTCTGAATAATTATCATTGTAGCATTTTTTGAATATTTGTTTATTTAATTGGATTCTCTCTCTCTTATTTAATAGTGCATTTTTTACTTCTTTATATAATGGTAATTTTCTATTACTATGAATACTCTTAGTTCTATCTTTAGCAACTAATTTTCCTTCAACCAACTTATTTGCACAACCTGATACTTGAACAATAGTATGATTAATATAAATCCAATCATTTTCAAAGTCGATAGCACTCCATTTTAAACCCACTACTTCACTACGTCTAAGTCCATAATATGTAGCAAGTAAAACTGGAATCTCAATTACATCATTTTTTACAATTTTGAGTAGCTGATTTAATTCTTCCATTGTATATGTTTCTGGTGTAAATAGTTCCTCTTTTAGTTGTTCAACGCACTTAGTTGGTTTAGACATTATATTTTTCTTATCTAATAATTCATAAGCTACACTAATTTGATTTCTGAAATGCTTTATTGTAGTATTTTTTAATTGACAATCTTTAGCTAAGTATGTAAAAAATTCATCAATTACATCTGGTGTAACTTCACTTACAAGATAGATATGTTCTTTATTATTATGAGATTTTTCTTCATTTCTCTGTTCTTGTTGTTCGTTATCTTTTTGTGAAGAACCAAAGAATTCTCTCATGCGAATATTTATATTCGACTTATATCCAGCATAAGTATCATATTCATATTTTCTTTTAATATTAGTTTCTTCTAATCTCATATTCATAAAATCTATAAATTCCATATCTAATTGTGATTCTATTCCAGTACGTTTAGGTCTTAATTTATTTTTCATTTCAATCTCAAATTTTTCTTTGATATTTTCTGCCTTTTCTTTGGCTAATTTTTTATTCCCTGGTTTTACTTTAATACTGTACTTTTCCATTTGGTTTTCCATTTATTAGTTATATCTTTATAGCTTAATACTGCTTGATAGATACCTCCCTTCGCTTGTAAACTAACGGTTATATTTGTACCAAATTCTTGTAATCCACTTAACATTTTTTCTCCTTCCTAGTAAAAATGCTAAATTACTTACTATCTACATTAAAATCATAACGTAGAATAGTAAAAATGTCAGCCCTTTTTTAATTTTTCATTAGATATTCAATTACACATATTTTAGGAATAAAGTATTTATTGCCTATTTTTTTATTATATATTTCTTTAGACTTTAGCAATTCATATATTTTGTTATTTCCTATTGTATTTCCTAACATTAATTTTAATTGTTTAGCATTAATAACATCAGAATATTCCTTAAACATTTCTTCTGCATAATTTATATTTATATCACTCATAAAATAATTCACTCTTTCGTATAAATAAAAAATTTAATTTAAAATATATTTTTTTACTTGTAAAGAACTCAATTTAGGCGTATATATTTTTTCATTTTTGCCTTTTTCCTTAATTTTTTTAAACGAATAGTATTCATTATTGATAAGACTTTTAAAATTGCATAAAAAAGGAATAATGATGTAATTATAGTTTTCAATGATATGCACTCCTTCCATAAAATTAAAAATTTCCAAATAAACAAATAAATAAAAAAAGGAAAGACCAAATATGATATAATGTTTTTAACCACAAAAACGATATCGAAAGAAGGTATTTCCTATGAATAGTATAACACAAGATATATTATATAAGCAATCAGTTGTAAAATATTCTTACAAACATGGAGTAACAAAAGCAGCAGTAAAATATAAAATGCATAGAAAAACAATATATAGGTGGCGTGAAAAATATGATGGAACAGTACAATTGCTAAAGAATAAATCAAGAAGACCACATAAGCATCCAAATGAGCATACACAAGGCGAAATAAAGTTAATAAAAGACTATAAAAACAAGATACAGAATTAGTAGTATTATGGATAAAATTGCAAAGAGCAAGATATATAAGTATTTTTAATGTACTACTTGCAAAAATATAAACTTTATGTTAAAATAAAGTTTATGAAGTGATTGATATTTGTATCAATTGTCAAGAGAGCTGAAAAAGTTGTAGATAACTACGTCAACGCACCAAAACAACATTATACGAACCCAGATGAGTTGACTTTACAACAAATGGGTGTAATATATACTATTTTGTTATATACTAAATAAAGGAGAATCATTAAAATGGAGAATAGGATTGCTAAAAAAATGTATCTTTATTATAATGAATTATTATCAGAAAGCGATTGTAAAGATTTAGCAGAAGATATTACTAAAGCAACTAAAGAAGAAAAATACAATAAACTTATAAATGAATGGTTAAATGATGGTGAAAATTATACTGACATATCTATAAAAGGTTTTTCTTTAGTAGAAGTTGCTAAAAAATTAGATGATGTGCATCCTAATATTCCTATTGCTGTATTATTGGGGTATTTGGCAGAAACAAATTCAATTGAATTTCAAGTTTTATTATCTATAACTAGTAATAAATGTATAGCTGATTATAAACTAATAGAAAACGGCTTAGCTTGCGAAAAAGCAATACTAAATGATGGAAACTGGTTTTTATTTTCAAATAATACCACAAGCGATGATTTAATAGAATGCCAAATGTGGCAAGTATTAATATTAAATCCACTATTAGCACCTCAACTTTCTTATGAACATAATAATAATACTGCAATTTGTTTGCAAGATGATGGAAGTTATTTAATAGTTCCTAATGCAGATTCACTTTAATTATAAAAACTATTTATATATAATTTCTCAAAAAGTCGAAGTTCGCATTTGCAAAGTTGTAGTTCACCATTTACCAAGTGTTTCAGCACTTTATAATTTTTTTGTTTTTTGACTTTCTGTCTTTATTTCTTCATTGCTATCGTGTATTAAGTTTTCATACTTAGGGACAATATTTTGTTTTATTCTCTGATTTTTTTATCTTATTTATTATCCACTTTCATAAAGAATTTTTTATTATAAACATAATAACTATAAGGCTTTCTACCCTAGTAATTCAAAGTGTCAGAAAGATTATTATAATTAATATTTAACTGGCTTCTTTATATATTTTTCATTTCTTTATTTCGTAGCATAATTGTTTAACACTTTGAATTATATTTTGAGGAGTTGACGCTCCAGCCATTATTCCAATTCTATTAAATTTTTGTAAATACTCATGATTAATGTCGTCTTTAGTTTGTATAAGTATACTATTAATGCAATTTTCATTTGCAATTTCGTATAGTTTTTTTGTATTAGAACTATGTTTGTCTCCTATTATAATCATTAAATCTACTTTTTTAGCGATTTCTTCTGTTTCTTTTTGTCGAATAGAAGTTGTTTTACAAATAGTGTTTTTTATTTCAAGGTTCACTTTTGAAGGTATATTATTTTTTATTTCATTAATAATATTTTCAAATAGAGAAACGCTAAAAGTGGTTTGAGATATAACTAATAAATCATTCATATTAGAATTATTAAACTTATCAATAGCAGGAGCAATATCATCAAAATTCTCTATTAAATAGAAATTATTACCACAAAAGCTAATAGTACCTATGGTCTCTGGGTGAGTTTTAACTCCCAATAAAAAAATGAAGTAGTTATTCTTAGAATACATTAAAGCAGTTTCATGAATTTTTAAAACGAATGGACATGTATAGTCTAATAATTTTATATTTTCTTCCTTTGCAACATCATATACATATTTAGGTACTCCATGAGCACGAATAATAACATCATCTTTAGCATCATAGATATTATCAATAATAACAAGACCTTTTCTCTCCAAACCTTTGATAACTTCTTCATTGTGTATAATTTTACCTAAACAATATACTGTTCTATTTTCTTGTAATTCTCTTTCTGCTCCATCTATTGCTTTTTTAACACCAAAACAAAATCCACTTGCTTTACCTACAATAATTTCCATTTTAACCTCCAAAAATATATTAAACGCATTAATTTCAAATATAATATATCATAAAAAATATTATAAGTAAAGTTTATATTTCTCTTGATAAAAAATAAACTATATGTCATAATATTCATATAAAAGGGGGTTGTTTAATGAGAAAAATATTAAAAACATTTATAATCTTATTATTTGCACTTTTTGTATTTAGTTTATTTAAAACAGTAGATGCAAATACCATAAAAAAAGTTTCAATGGATATTTCTATTGATGACAATGGAACAGCAATAGTAACTGAAATTTGGAATTGTACAACTAATAATGGAACAGAAGTTTATCATCCATACTATAATTTAGGAAATTCAGAAATTACAATGTTATCAGTAGCAGATGGTAATACACAATATACAAAATTAAATACATGGGATACTTCAGGAACATTATCGAGTAAAGCAAACAAATTTGGAATCAATAAAATTTCAAACGGAGTAGAACTTTGTTGGGGAATAAGCAGTTACAGCACACATACATATACAGTAAAATATAAAATAACAAACTTCGTGTCAGAGCTTACAGATTCACAAATGATATATTGGACATTAATACCATATGATTTTTCAACACAGATAGGAAATGTATATATAAAAATACATACAAATTTTAATATCCCTAGCTCAACAGATGTCTGGGGATATGGTAACTATGGTGGTACAGCATATGTCTATAATGGATACATAGAAATGCAATCAGATGGAGCCTTAGCAACTAATGAATATATGACAATATTAGTAAAATTTCCTTTAGGTACATTTAAAGCAAATAATAAATTAAATTATAATTTTGACCATTATTATCAAATGGCAGAGGAAGGAAGCACAAAATATGAAGATGATTCATTCGGAACAAATTATGTAAATATGTTGACACCTATTATTATAATATTTTCTAACTTTATATTTTTTACTATAATAGTTCTAGCATTAAAGAGCAAAGAGAAATTTAACTTCGGAGAGTCAGGAAAACAGATAGGCAAAGATATACCTTACTTTAGAGATATACCATGTAATAAAGATATATTTAGAGCATATTATATAGCATATCAATATGGAATTATAAGCAAAAAAACAGATGTATTAGGTTCAATTATATTAAAATGGCTCAAAGAATCTATAATTAGAATTGAAAAAAGAGAATTGGGAACAATACGTAAAAGAGAAGATACTGTAGTTATCTTGAATGAAACAAATCCAGAATTAATTATAGATGAGAAGGAAAAGGCTTTATTCAAAATGTTATATGAAGCAAGTGTAGATGGAATTTTAGAAAACAGAGAATTTGAAAAATGGTGTAAAACGTGCTATTCTAAAATACTTACTTGGTTTGATAAAATAATCGAGAGAGAAAAAGAAAAATTAGTTACAGAAGGGTTAATTACTGTTCAAGAAGTAACTAATATGAAAATATTTAAAAGCAAACAATATACAGCAACTAACCACTTAAAGGAAGAAGCCATTCAATTAGCAGGATTAAAAAAGTATCTTCAAGAATATACGCTTATAAATGAAAGAGAAGCAATAGAAGTTCATTTATTTGAGGAATATTTAATATATGCACAAATGATGGGAATTGCAAAAGAAGTTGCAAAGGAATTCAAAGAATTATATCCAGAATTAATAGAACAATCAAGTTATTGTACTTATGATAATATAATATTCATTCATATGTGTTCTACAAATGCAATATCAAAGGCAACTTCAGCAAAAGCTAGGGCAGAAAGTTACTCTGCTGGAGGAAGGGGATTCTCTTCTAGAGGCGGTGGTGGCGGTTCCTTCGGTGGTGGCGGAGGTCGGAGGAGGATTCCGTTAAAATAAAAATATCAAAATTTCTTATTTACCCTTTTATCTCTTCCTATGCTATACACCATAAAAGAGGAGCAGTACACCGCTCCTCTTTTACTAATGTATAATTATCAATATAACTATACATATTACGATAATAACCCAAGAGCCTATTATTAAATAGCTCCCTATCCGATTATTTTTTTTCTTCCATGGTTTCATTATTTCTCTCCTTCTCCTTACTTTGTGTTCTCGAACCTTTCTTTTAATATTATATCATAAATGAATCACCATATCAATAAATATTATAAAATTTTAATCTTCGGTATGTAGGTTTGTCAAACATATGTCACACTTTTTTGAAAAATATATACTTTGAGTACCCTATATTGTTACAACCGATTCCTCTTGACTTTTATACTTTTTTAGGAACTCGTTGGGGATCAGCCCTCCTAATGGTCTCATCGGAAAATTATTATATTCCTTTCTCCAATCTGCTCCTCTATTCCTTAGATTTTCTAAACTACAAAATACTCTTTTGTAGTAAAATCTTTCTTGATCTTCTCTATGACTTCTTTATACTCTTCCATTTTGTTTTGGTGTATGTGGTTTTATTACTTTATATTCTATCCCTAGCTTATCTAATGTATTTTCAAATAGTGGCTTTTTCTCTTTTAAAAATCCATTCCAACTTAATCTATTCGTAAATTCAAATCCATTTTCTGTTTGTATTGTCTTTACTTTAAATGGAAAATATCTTACTAATCTTTTTACAAATTCACTCGATGCATATGTTTCATGTGCATTTGTAAACCATGTATATCTTATTCTCGTATATTCATCTATTTCTGTATATTGATAATATTTCTCTCCCATCTCCTGTAATTCTGGACTCATACATACTTTTGGTACATATTTTACATTTACTTGTACTTTTTCTCCTGGATACGTCCTTGTTACCCATTCTGATGGTTCATTTTCTTTTTTCTTGCTTGGTACCTTTTCATATATTCCTAGCCTTTGTAATACGTGATATAATCCTTGCACTGTCCTTGTATCTCCTGCCTCTCTCAATTTTACCCATAATACTACTAATCCTGTTTCTTTATTGTTATTCTTAAAATTCTTTATCATTTTTATTTCTTCTGTATGTTGATTTGGATGATAATGTGGTCTCCTTGATTTATCCTCTAAACTTTTTAAGGTTCCATCGTATCTTTTCCTCCATCTATATATTGTTCTTCTGCATTCATTAAATTTAATTGCTGCCTTTGTTACATTATATTTATATGAAAATTTTACTACAGACTCTTTATATTTTAATTTTTGTGTGATATTATTACCCATAAGAGAGTACCTCCAATACTGTTTATTTGTCGTGATTTAAACAATATCATTTTTGGTACTCTCTTTCAATATTTTATTTTCAATCTACTTGTGACATATCTATTTTAAATAATGCTAAAACTAGCTTAGATACTTACTACGAAATACATAAAAATGAAGATTTTCATACACTCTACTTTTTTCTAAACCTTCTGGTCTGTCATGTATTGTCTTTCCTTCTTTATTTGGTTTTAAATTTTCAGATTCTTCTTTTTTTATCTTTTCCTTTTTGTTGTATTTTCCACATGTTAAATCTTTTCTTTCTACTTCTATTATTTCTTTATCAATATAGTTATATATTGTCTTAAAACATATTGTCGTTGCAAATTTATATTGTTTTATTTTATATTCTAGTACCTCTGGTGAACTTCTTTTTCTTTAATTTCTTTTTCGATAAATTTTGCTAATTTCATATCATTTCCTATTTTTAAATTTGTTCTTTTTGCTGTTTCATTTTCTTGATTTCTTCTTTGTGCTATACTGTTCTTGACACATAATTAAAAATCAAATAAAATGTTTAGTCTCGCAACTAACATTTTATTTGATTTTTAATTATGTGCCTATACTTTTATTCTATAACGTGCATTTTATTATACAATATTCATTATTTTAATCTTCGATACTTTTAAAAATTTCATAAAGCATTATAACTACTTTTTTAATAGTTATTATTCAAATGCTACTTTTGTGTCTATTGGTACTATTTGTATGTATGTGTTTCCGTCATTTACGTTTATTTCTTTTCCGCTTTCATCTTTGTATACTGTTTGTGCATTTCTTGATGATTTTGAACATTTTATTTTTATTGCTTTTCCATTTGTTATGTAATATCCTTCTAAGCTTCCTATATTTTCTATTTCTTGTCTTCCATATCCTGCATCTTCATCTGTTGTATAGTTGTGTGCAAATGTTATTATGATATTCTTTGTAATTCTTGTTTCTTGGCTTACCATGTCTTTTTCTACTTTTCCATTTACATATCTTTCGTACAGTTTTGCTTCTGGATTATATTTGAATGTTACTTTATGGCTTGCTGTGTATGGTATGTTTACTGTATCTGCTGTTTGTCCATTTTCTAATTCTATTTCGTTTTGAACATATTTTAATACACTTTTTTGTGTTGATGTTGTTTTATATTCTCTTTTTTCTGCATATTCCATTATTTTTTTCATGTTTGTTAATACATTGTGTGGTGCTTTCTTTTCTGATGTTCTCCAAAATGCTGATTCTGTTACTAACCCATTTACATTGTTAATTTTTAGTTTCTCTATATCTTCTTCTGCTCTTTTACTATATCCAAAGTGTACAAATATGCTGTCATTTTCTAGTGCATAGTCTATGAATACTGGTCTTGCACTTCTTACTGGTCCTATTGTCTCTTCTCTGTTTTTTATGTCTTTATATACTGCAAGAAGCCTTGTAAGTCCTCCTTCTACTGTTATTTCATATACTATTGCTGCTTCGTTTAGACCTGCTTGTGGTTTTGCTTCTCCTACATTGTCTATCATTATTGCTACACTTCTTGAGTTTCCTGACCATGTTTTGATTCCTGTATTTTTGGTTTCTTCTTCTTGTGTTGTGTTTTCTTGTTCGTCTGGGTTTGCGTTTGTTTTTTCTTCTTTTCCTACAAGCTTTGTTCCTATTAGTATTCCTAATATTATTACTACTACTATTAATATTACTATTAGTCCTTTATTTTTCATTTCTTCCTTCCTTTCATTGTAGGATCAATTATTAGATATATTTTAGTCTAATATCTCTAATTTTGATAATATGTTTTCTTCCTTTTTTCGCATTTCCTTTTTGTCTTGTTCTTCTATATGGTCATATCCCATTAGATGATAAAATCCATGTACTACCATGTATGCTAGTTCTCTTTCTATACTGTGCTCATATTCTTTTGCTTGTTTTTCAATTATTGGTATACAGATGATTATATCTCCTAATACATCTGGTATCCCTGTTTTTTCTTTTGGTATTTCTTCTTTTTCAAATATTGGAAATGATAGAACGTCTGTTGGTTTGTCTATGTCTCTTGTTTGTTTATTTATTTTTTGTATGTATTCTTCGTTTGATAGTGTTATACTAAGATATAAGTCGGTTTTGTCTAATTGTTCTTCCTTGAAACACTTTTCTACGATTTGGCATATTAGTTTTTCATATTCCTCACTTTTTTCTATTTGTTCATAGTTTATATCTGTTATTTGTTCCATTAGAACACCTTCTTTTTTGTAATTTTTTAGAACATAATTAGTATGTTTAAGCTAGTTCTTTGATGAATTGGCAATTATTGTTTTGATTTTTTCTGATCCTGTTAGCTTTACATTTGTGGTTTTTGCATATATGTCTTTTATATGTCTCATTGCTCCTAGTTCAACTAATTTCTTTTTATAGAATTGTACTACATGTTTTGATTGTAAGCCTGTCCCTTGTATTTTTTGTATATCACTTTTTATGTATAATATTTGTTTTTGCTTTTCTTTTTGTTCCGCTGAACCTTTTGCTTTTTCTATTTCCTGATACTTATTCCAAAATTTTTGATATTCTTCTTTTTCTACTGGCTTTTCCCAATATAACTTTGTTGATAATAAGTTTATGTTGTAGTCTTCTAGTAGTGTTAATAATAATTCATATACCATGCTTTGTTTTTTGCTGTTTGGACTGCTTATTATTAAGTGTCTAGTTTCTTTTAATAGACTTTCATAACATTGTTCTGCTACTACTAATGGTAAACTGTGTGTAAATAGTTTTCTACTTATACCTAATAGTGTCATTCTTTTGTCTATTATGTCTCTTTTGTCTAGTTTTCCTGTTAAAAATGAGTTGAATTTATCATATAGATATACTATGTCTTTATATGCTGGTTCTGTTCCTTCTTCGATTTTTATTGGTAATATGTTTGTAGTGTATTTTTCTAGATTTTCAAATATGTCATTATATATTTTTTCTTTGTTTTCTTCACTTTCACTGACTACTTTGTCTGCCAGTTGTACTGAATAATTTTTTAATAGTCCTTTATATAGACTATTCATTTTATCTGCATAAAATGTTTTGTATTTTCCTAGAATTTTTTCTTTTTTGTTACTTTTTAAACTTTCATAGTCTAATTCTAATAGGAATTCTTGTTTTTTGTATTTGTATTCTACATATTGTGTTTCTTTTAAATTTACAACATTATAATATTTTGATAGTGCACTTTCTTCATATGTTGTGGCTATTTTGTTTTTTACTCTTTTATATACTGATTCCATTATATATTTATCTAGAGCTTCTAAATATAATACTACTGCGTTCTCGTATTTTTTTTCTAAGTTTGCTTTACTTTCTTTACTTTTTTGGTCATGATTTACATATTCATGGTATGTTTTTACAACATTGTTTCTTTTCATGGAAATTAGCATTCCATTTATTCCTATTTTTGTTGGTATTAATAGTTTTGTTATTGTTGTGGTTATTTTAGAGAAAAATGCACCATCTGTCTTTGCTAGTCTTAGTCCCTTTTCTGCCATATTTAATATCATTCCTTTCTTTTGCACTTTATTCTGCGTTCATTTCTATCTTTTTTTCTTCTCCAATATTTTCCAATATTTCATATATTAATTGTACTTCTAATCCTCCATCTATTTCTTTTACATTTATTTGTTTATTTATGGGGTTTGCTTTGTCTTTAATTTTTACGGATAGTTCTTCTTCGAGTTCTTCTACTAGTATATTTTTTAGTTCTTCATATGTATATTCTTTTTCTATACTAGTGGTTTCCTGATATTCGTCTATCCCTAACTCAATTGGTAAATAGAAATCGGAAAATATCTTTAATCTTTTTCTTTCATTTATTGTATCATATTTTTCAAATTTTGGAAGACTTTTATATAAATTTATTTGAAAATTATTCAATTTTACAGTATATCTTTTTTCAGAGTTTCCTGTATAATTCTTTTCTTCTTGTTTATACGTCTTGCTTTTAGTTGCTTCATACCAAACTCTTGCTTCTATTTCCGCTTCACTATGTACATATCTTGTTCCTGTATATTTTCCTTCCATCCATCCGTCCTACAAGTATTGTATCTTTTGTTACAACGTCTCCAATTTTTACTGCGGGTGTACCAGTTTTAGCATTTATTTTCGTTATTACTCCTGATTTGTTTGCTACTATGTTACAATATTCGTTTTTGTTTATTATCTCTGGTTTTTCAGTGTTTTCTACTATTTTTATTATTGCATTTGTTCCGTTTAAGTCTATACTCATCCATGCTATATCATCTCTTTTTAGTCTTATTTGTCTTATTATCTCTTCTGTGTCTATTTTCGCTTTCTGTGCTCCTATTGTTATTCCCTTTTCATTTATTTGTTGTAATATTTCTTGTGCATCTATTTTTTCATTCCCTAATATCTCAATATTCCATATATATCTGGATGTACCTAATATACTAATAATTATTGCCAATAATGCTAATACAAATATTTTTCTTTTTTTGTATCTGTTTAGTATAAATGGCAATCCCTTTTTCCTGTTTATATTTATTCTGCATTTGGTTTTATTGGCTACTTCCTTTATTTTTTTAAAATCTTTTATGCTGATATTTGTTTGCATATATGTAGATTTATCCCTTTTGGTGTTCCATAGTAATATCCTTTTACTTATACACATGTTTATAAATCTTTCTATAAAGTATCCTTCTACTGATATATTTACATATCCACAAATATAACTTAACAAGATTTTAAATATCACTTACTTTTCCTCCATATCATCTTCTTCATAGTTTTCAAAATCTATACTGTCAATTTTTCCTGTAATTTTCATATCGTCTTGGTTCATTTGTATTAGGTTTAGATTGAATCCATTTACATTTATTACTCCTATGTGTGTGTTTATTTTTATATAGAAACTTTCGTATTCTATTATGTTTTTATAATTTTCTATTAACATTTCACCAAATCCAAGTATTGAGATTTTTGGTGTGTCTGATACTACTTCTGCTGGCATTTCTAAAATCTCGTTTATCCTATTCATTCCTCTAGTAATTCTTTTTCTCTTTTTCAATGCTTTTATCTCCTTTTTATATGTATTTAATAATACAAGGGCACAGTGGTGTCATGTCTTACGAGTATTCCCCTAGATTTATCGTTCAAATTGTTCTATGCTTCTAAATTCGTATCCCATTTCTTTTACTTTTTTTATTACTTCACTTAGTATTTCTGAGTTGTCTTTTGATGTTGAGTGTAATAGTATTACAGCTCCTGGATGTAAATTTGCTATTATTTTTTCTTTTCCATATTCTGTTCTTCCTTGTTTTGCTTCGTCCCAGTCATCATATGCTAAACTCCACATTACTGTTGTGTATCCTAGGTTGTTTGTTATTGCTAGTGTTCTTTCACTATATTCCCCTTTTGGTGGTCTTATGTATCTCATTTCATATCCTGTTTTTTCATATACTGCAGTTTGTAGTTTTACTACTTCTTCTTTTATTTCTTCTTCTGATAAGTCTGGCATACTATGATGATTTACTGTATGATTTCCTATCTTTCTAATGTCAAAAAAATAATTGTTTTATAATATTATTCAATTACCTTATTTTTCAACCAAAACTGGATTTTCAAAAGTTAGTTTTATTTTAATATTTTTTTCTTTATCAAATTCTATTTTTTTAATTAGCTGTTCTAACATAATTTTATTAGGCTTTTCTAATTTTAAGAACTCATCTGCTATTTGTTTTATTTTTTTGAAATCTACTTTTAAGCTTTGCTCATTATTTTGATTTAATGAATTTTCGGTTTGTTTTATTTCTTTTAGAATTTTATCTCTTTGCTTTTGCATTTTTTCGTAAATAACTTTAAAATCCTCAACTTGTATTAATTTATTTATTTTGTCTTGATAGATTTCTTCAATATTTTGCTCTACTTGTCTTAATTCTTTTTTTAAAGTTCTCAAAGTTATTTTTAATAAATTTTCTTTTGATTTTGCTTGTAATCTTGCTTCTTCATAAATTTGTTTTATTTCTTCTTCTGTTAAATTTATTTTTTCTAATTCATTTTTCACTTGATGTTTAGCAACTTCTTCTATTAAATTTGCAGATATTTGCTTACAATCACATAATCCACTATAATTATTTCTTTTCGAGCAAATAAAATATGTAGCTCTCCACACGCTTCCATCTTTTCTTTCTTCTTCTCTGCATCTCAAAGTAGCTTTATTTCCACATTCTCCACAATATACTAAACCTTTTAATTTGTGATCATGTTTTCTATCTCGCACTTTTGTATATCCATTTAATTTATCTTGTGCTTTATTCCAAGTTTCAATATCAATAATTGGTTCATGCATATTTTCTAATACAATATGTTCTTCTTTTTTAGTGCATCTAACTTTTGCAATTTTATGGCTTACTTTTTGGAACTTTCTTCCAACAACACTTCCGAAGATAAACTTCATTTTTTAAAATCTTTCCAATTTGTGCCCTAAGCCACACATATTTTCCGACTTGGATTTACACTTTTTCTCTTAATATATGTTGGAATTTTTAAATAAACTGCTGGTGGTAAAATTTCTCTTCTATTTAGTTCATCTGCAATTTTTATTGTAGACATCCCTTTGTTAATATACATATCAAATATTTCTTTTACAATTTGTGAACTATACTCATCTGGCACCAAATGATTTTTAATTTCAGTATCTTTTTTATAACCATAAGGTGGAATACCAGCTTGATATTCACCCTTTTCTATTTTCCTTTGTTTAACACTTTTTATTTTGTTAGAAATATCTTGTGCATAGTAATCATTAAAGCTAAGTTTGAATGTTAGGAATTGCAAGCCATCTGACTTTGATGTATCTACATTATCTCCTATTGCAATATATCTAATAGCTTTTGCTGGTAAATATCTTTCCAAATAGTAACCAGTATCAATATGATCTCTTCCAAATCTTGATAAATCTTTTGTTATTATGCAATTTATTTTTCCATCTTCTATATCTTTTAGCATCCTCTGAAAACCTGGTCTATCAAAATTCGTTCCAGTAAAGCCATCATCAACATATTCTCCTGCATCAAATAACTCTTTATGACCTAAAATGTAATTATCAATAATATCTCTTTGATTTTCAACACTTTCGCTCTCTCTATCATCTCCATCATCACGGGAAAGCCTTATATACTTTGCCGCTCTAATACTTCTATAACTATTTACTATACTCATAATTCACTCTCCTTCCTTGAAAGTAAGCAGCCTATTTATAGTACAATTTCATCTTACTGTATCATTAGAAATATGTCAGCTTTAAATAGGCTCTTATTTTTCATTTATAGTTATATAATTTATGTATTCATTTTTTAATAACTTTAAAATTATTTGTTTTAAACTCTCTTTACCATATTCAATACTAACATTCAAAATTTCTTTGTCTTTCATGACTCATCTCTCCCAACTGTTTCCTTTTTCTAATCTTATGAATAGAAAAAAAAATTATTACTTTTATATTTTTTTGCATCAAAAAAAGAGAGCTTTCGCTCTCCTGTTTAATATATTTTTCATATTAAGATAATACTACCTTATTTTTAGATAGTCAATGAATCATTTATGAAGAAATTTATTATATACTGAGCTAAAATACAATCTCTTAAATCCTATTTCAGTTACTCCTACATTTACAATTTTAATTCCTATACCATTATCTTCTGTATCATTTCCATATTTTTTATTAAATGTTAAATATATGCATCTTCCTCCCGCAACATCTCCCATAATAAATAGCTCTTGTATAATGTACCAGCATCTTTGCTCTTTCCTTAGTGCTTAAACTGTGGTCATCATATCAGTAGTTGCAACTTGATATATGTATAATCCCAGATTACCTTACCATTTGGACAGTTCCATAATTGGCTTTCGTCAATTGCTCCTTTACTGGTTTGTTAATTTTAAAACAATTTGTAATTAACAGTTGAGGTGGTATTTGCTGTTCAACGCTTTTATAACTAACTAAATATTTCTTTTAGGCAAATCCTGCTCCAGTTTTATCATAATTAAAACACTCTGTTTTACCTAAATGTTTTTCCATAATCTCATGCATATAAACCTTATCAGGTATATCACACATTTTATCCATCAACAAGTCGATAATAAAAACCATGCCAGGATGGTTGTCTAATTTTACTTTTGTCTTGTTTAAATGTCTCAGCCATTTTTATCGACCTCCTCAACTTACTTTTTTCTTCATTTTTTTACCTATTCTTCAAATTGTTTGCCCCAATTGTAAATAAATTCATATAGTGATGAAGCCTGACAATAACTATTTTCTAAACCAGTAGTACGACAATCTATTGCAAAATATTCATTAGTTGTGAAATTATAACAAAAATGATTTCCACCTAAATCCCCTCCAAATGCAAAACAATTAGAAAAATTCTTGGGAATTTGATAATCATTATTATAATCTACAAGCTCTTCTAATTTATAAATCCATATATGAATTTTTACCTACATCACCTTCACCACCATTATGCTTATGCATAAATTCTAAATAGTCGCTTGATAATTGCACACCGTTTATTTCTTTTATATCATAATCTATACTTTCATTAAATTCAAATTCTTTAAATAATTCTTCCAATTTTTTTAACCTACCTTTTCTCCATATATATTTCTTTATCATTTTTATCTATCTCGAATTCATTAGAAGATGCCCTTATAAGTTTCGTTCCTACTGGATTATCAATATAATCCCATATATATGGATCTAATTGGTATACTTCTTGTACGCTGACTAATGCAATATTTTTATAATCGTTAATATATTCATCATCTTCATTTCCTGCCATGAATGACCATCCACTTTCATTTCCATTAATTGCTTCATCTCTACACATATATCCAACTTTCCCTCCTTCTTCTAATATCTTTTTAGAAAGATATGCCATTTGATTTAAAAGTTTCATTCTATTTTTCATTAGTTCCATATATTTTTCAGAGTCTTTAAATTCAGTTATTTTTTCATCACTTATATCTATATCAGTATTGATTTTATCTATATTTGCATCCCATACACTCTTATCATCTGCTTCACTTTTTAATATTACAGCTAAACTAAACAATTCATTTTCTGTTACTTCTATTGAAGTTTTTACTTCTTTAATAACTGTATTTCCTTTATCTCCATAAATATATAATACTACTCCGCCGCCAGTATCAATTGATAACTTTACTGCTCCTAGATTTCTCTTATCATTGTAAAATACCATAAAACTAGGTAAATTTTCATTAACATACCAATCGAATTCTGTTCCATTTTTTCCATTCATATAATAAACTGTACCATCTTCTTCTAAATCACTTGTTTTTACTTCTGGCAAATATTCATTTAGGTTTTTTTTAATTATTTGTTTTATTTCATTTAGTATCCTGTTCATAATCTATTCCTCCTCGCTATTTTCTGCTTTATTTCTGACATAGATATATCAGCAATAAAATTTAACATTACCTGAATGAATTGCTTTCCACATTTCAACAATTTGGAAATAATGTAATGAAATATCTTCACAAATAATATTCAATTCGCTTTCAGGTATTTTACTTTTATTATGGCAAATAATACAACCTCCTGATTGAGTTAACCATACTTTAGTTGCATTTACTGTTGGATTACCTTTTGAAATATGAACATGTATAGGTTCATCATTTTCATTTGTCCAAAAATAAATTTTATATCCGTTTTAATTCAAAAATACTAGGCAATTTCCAAACCTCCTAATCGTGCATATTTAAAGAAAAATGAGGATCCATTTTTAACTATATCCATAAACTTTTTCTTTTCCTCATCAGAATAATCTCCATCTTCTAAAACAATCTCATAGCTTGGAAGCTCTATTACATAAGTATCAAATCCATACACCATAGGTCTTTCAAATGTAACACGAAGATACTCTTCTCCATTTTCTTTTTTACCTATATTAGAAAATACGCCTAATGTCCCATCAGGATATTTTGCAAATTCAAAAGTCATTATAATTCACTCTCCTTTTTGATTATTAACCATATCATTGATAGTATAACACATTATATATTTTTTTGCTACCAATTTTCAAAAACAATAATAGTCCATTCCAGACCATTTTTTTAAATAAAAAATTTACTATCACACTACATTTTTAAAATTTTGTAGTGTGATAGTAAATCCAAATTGCTATAATAGGCTATTTACCTCATCTTTTTATATTTTTTTATTTCCAGACATTAAGTAGCTAAGCGTATGATTTCCTACAATATGTCCTTCGTTTACCATTCTTTGGACTATGTCCCCTGCTGTGTTTAAGTAATGCCCTGTTATAAAAAATGTTGCTTTCACATCATTTTCTTTTAGTGCATTTAATATTTTTTCTGTATATCCTGCTTCATATCCTCCGTCAAATGTTAGATATACATATTTTTTTTCCTTATTTCCCATTGCTATTCCATTGTATTGTTGCATTAATTTTACGTTTGTTACCCCTAAGTCTGGTTGCTCATTGTTTGGTACTCTTTTTACTCCCCATCCTATTTTTGTATTGCTTAATGCTACTCCACTTGTTGTTATTGTTTGTTTATAGTTATCATTAAAGGTTATTACAAATGCTAATGTTATTATTACTACAATTCCAGCACTTATTGTTATTATTCTCTTTCTCATTGTGTATCCTCCTTGTATAATCTTATAGTTAATATTATGAGAAAGTTTTAAGATTATAACAAAATATTTTTATTTTAACATAACAAATATATAAACATTGTTTTTATTGCTTAATTACAATTACTGATATATTAATTTGTGCCCTATCTTTACCTCATTTTTCATTTAATCTTTGGTTAACATTTACCTTGTAACACTTACAAATTTATGTTTTTTCCTCTTGTTTCTTGACATTATGCTTTTTTTAGCATAATATTATTGTTAAATTAATATTTTTTATAATTATGTTGATTTTTCTATCAATGACTATATTTTTTATTTGGGAGCGAAAAATATGTTAAATATTGTATTATGTGATGATAATCCAGCGTTTCTAAATGGGTTAGAGGAGATGTTATTTAAACTTTTTATCAAACATAATTTGGATGCTAACATTTGTTTTAAAACTGATAGTTCATCTAAATTATTAGAACATATAAAAAATAATTCGGTTGATATCTTGTTTCTAGATATTACTTTAAATAATAAAAATGTGGGACTAAGTATAGCTGAAGAGATAAGAAAAATTAATAAAAGTCTTCATTTGATTTTTACTACAGGTCATTTTGAGTTTGTTATGGAAGCTTACAAGGTTAATGCTTTTGATTATCTTGTAAAACCAATTTCTCAGAATAAGCTTGAAGAAACTTTGCTTAGACTTACTGATTATTTGGATAATTCTAATAATCATTTTATCAAGATTAATGGTACTACTTTTATTAACCAAGATGATGTCCATTATATTAGAAAAGATGGAATGAAGTTAATATTTCACACTAATGATAATGAGTTTGAAACTTATAATTCTTTTTCTAAGATTAAGAATATTTTACCTCGTCATTTTGTTAGATGTCACAAGTCTTTTATTGCAAATGTCTCTAATATAAGTCATATTGAGTCTAATACTAATACTATATTTTTTAATAATAGCAGTAAATGCTATATCGGAGCTAGATATAAAAATGAATTTATGGATTTACTAAATGTTGAAAGTTATTAAAATGGCTTTTAACATTTTTTTGTTTCTATTTAATTGTTAATATTTACTTGTAGGTTTACCAACTTTTTTATTTCTCATTTTTCCTTATTGTTCCTTGACATTCTCCCATTTTTAGAATAGTATTATTTAGTAATTTGAAAAAACTATCTAACTTTGTCGAATTTTCTATCAGTATTTATATTTTTTATTTGGGAGCGAAAAATATGTTAAATATTGTATTATGTGATGATAACCAATCTTTTTTGAATGGATTAGAAGAGATGTTATTTAAACTATTTATCAAACATAATTTAGATGCTAACATTTGTTTTAAGACTGCTTGCCCATCTAAATTATTGGAATATGTGAAAAACAATTCAGTTGATGTCTTATTTTTAGATATTAATTTGGATAATAGAAATGAAGGATTAAGCGTGGCTGAGGAAATACGAAACTTTAATAAAAGCCTTCATTTGATTTTTACTACTGGTTACTTCGAGTTTGTTTTGGAAGCTTATAAATTTAATACTTTTGATTTTCTTGTAAAACCAATTTCTCAGGAAAGTCTTGAGGATACTCTTCTTAGACTTATTGATTATTTAGATAATTCTAATAACCGTTTTATTAAAATTAATAGCACTACTTTTATTAATCAAGATGATGTTCATTATATTAAAAAGGATGGTATGAAATTAATTTTCCATACTAAGGATAATGAGTTTGAAACTTACAATTCATTTTCTAGAATTAAAACATCATTACCTAGTGATTTTGTTAGATGTCATAAGTCTTTTATTGCTAATGTATCTAATATAAGTCATGTTGAGGCTAATACTAATACTATATTTTTTAATAATACTAGTAAATGTTATATTGGTCCCAGATACAAAAATGAATTTATGGAGGTGATAAATGTTGGAAATTCTTCAAACAATTTGGATGGCATTAACTACGCCTAACGAAGGCTTAACTGCGATTATTTTTAATAAGTTTGGAATACCTTTTATATTTATTGAATTAACTGTTAATATGCTATTGTTTACAACAGTATTAAATATAAAATCTACCCGAAAGCAACAAATTACATATATTTTATTATGTGCTATAGTTTCTTGCATTAGTAATTCTATTATTGGTAAACCTTATAATGTATATATAAATATGATAATATGTCCAATTATCGTATATTTTACTTTTAAAACTAATTTTCTCAAAAGCATATTTGCAGAAATAATTATTATGATTATAAGTAGTCCTCTGGAAATTATATTAGCTAGATTTTACTTAATACTTTTTAATGCTCCATATGAACTTGCTTTTAGCATACCTTTATTTAGACTTTCTATTGCATTAACAATATATTTAGTAATGTACTGTATTCATTTACTATTAAAGAAGCTAAGATATTCCATATCTTTGTATGACACATTAAGTAAGCATAATAAAATAGTGATTTTCATTAATTCTATTATAGGAATATTAACAATAGCAACTCAATTTTATTTATTAGGATATTATAATGATACTATGCCATTAGGAATTATTTTATTAAGTCTCTTAACTTTTATTGCATATTTCTTTATTAGCATTTTTAGCTTATTAAAAACTACAAAACTTGAAATAACTAGCCAAAACTTAGAACAAGCTAAAGATTATAATAATACATTAAAACTTTTATATGATGATATTCGTACATTTAGGCATGATTTTGGTAATATAGTTCAATCAATAGGTGGTTATGTAGATAATGATGACATTGATGGTCTTAAGCAATATTACAAACAGTTACAAAACGACTGCGAAGATGTCAAAAGCTTAGAAATGCTAAATCCAACAATAATAGATAATCCTGCTGTATATAGTTTATTGACTTCAAAGTATCACAAAGCTACAGATTTAGGTATTTCGATGAAGATACATGTATCACTTAAATTAGATAAACTAAATATGAAAATTTATGAATTTACTAGAGTTCTTGGCATTTTGCTTGATAATGCAATTGAGGCTTGTGAAAATTGTTATGAAAAGATAATTAATTTAGAAATTAGAAGAGATGAAAAATGCCCTAGACAATTATTACTTATACAAAATACTTATTCTGATAAAAATATAAATCTAAACAGAATAAATGAAAAAGGTTATACATCTAAAAAGGATGATGGAAAACCTCATGGATTAGGTTTATGGGAAGTAAATAAAATTCTAAGAAGAGCTAAAAACTTAAATTTATACACTACTAAAGATTCTATATTTTTTACACAGCAATTAGAGATATATGATAAATAGTAAAAGAGCATGATTAAATCTGCTCTTTTTTTACCATATTAAAAGGTTATTTGGTTTTTTCCAAATAACCTTGCTTTTTATATTTATAATTTGTAACTTTTAAGTTAATGATAGTGTCGAATTCTATCATTTTAAGGAAATATTATATTTTTTATTATTTTTCTATGATATTTAATTTGCTAAAAGATAAATGTTTATTATTTATCTTTTTTTATTAATGATGCTGGCATTTTAGGTTGATGAAACATTCCTAGAAACCAACAACTTGAACTTGAATTCTTTGCTGTATTTTCTGCAATTTTAGCTATTGTCTTTACCATATTCCCTCTCCTTCCTTTGTTAAGTATATATAATCCAAAAGTCCCCCGCTAGCATAAGAAACTTTAGATTAACAATTTTAGTCTGCATAAACTTCATGACCATATTTATTATGGTATAGTTTATACATTGGTCTTGTTATAAATATTGAATGTATTAAACATCCAATAATTAATATATTTGAAACAATAATATACTTGTTTGATAATATTATTGCTACAAGCAAAGTTAAGGTCATTGTTATATATGACATTATTTTTTTGAATTTTCTTTCCTTTTTTCTTAAAATTGGAACTGCCTCTGTATCTGCTGGAGCATATATACTTATTACTATCATACTAAATATCCATACTAATATAACTGCTAAATATGTATACGCACTTGGCATTAATGGTAAGATTTTACTTATTAGTATATTTCCACAGTAAACGGTTGGTGTTGTAATTATACATGCTAAGTGACTTTTGGCATGTACTCCTCCAACAAAATATTTGTATGGTAATAACATTATATAAGCTAATATTGTTAATTTTAATATACCTAAAGTGCAGGCTATTCCTAGCATTATAAATAATTTAGGTATTTCTCCAATTATCATCTGTAGTCCATAATTTATGACTTCAGCACGTTCCTCATCAATGTCTGGCATTTCTTTTCTTATTCTTGCCAATATAAAATCACAAATTTTATCAATCATTTCTTGCCTTCCTCTTCATAAGTTTGTTGATATTTAGATTTTATACTTTAATTTTTAGATTGTTTCATTTTATTTATAAAAAGCTAAAAATCATTTACGAAATTTTCATTTTTTATTTTCGTAAATGATTTTTAACTTTTCATATAATTATTCTAATATTTTCCAAGTCCCTATTTTCTCTGGCAAGCATTCAAAGCTTAGTTCTTCCTTTGTTACAGGGTGTTTAATTGTTAATTTGTATGCCCATAGTGCTATTTGTTTACCATGTCCTCTTGTTCCATATTTCTGGTCTCCATAGATACTATGGTTTATTCCTGATAATTGTACTCTAATTTGATGATGTCTTCCTGTGTGTAAGTTTATTTTTACAACTGATAGATTTATTTCTTCTTTGTATTTTATTACTTTATAATCTAATATTGCTAGTTTTGCATTTTTTGTGCCTTCTTTTACTATTTTGCTTAAATTGTTTTTTTCGCTTTTTAGCAGATAGTTTTCTAAGTGTCCTTCTTCATTTTCAAATTTTCCATCTGCTACTACTATATATTCTTTTTTTAGTTCTTTATTTCTTACTTGTTCACTTAATCTTGCTGCTGCTTTTGATGTTTTTGCAAATACCATTACCCCACCAACTGGTCTATCTAGCCTATGTATTAAACCTAAGTAAACTTTTCCTGGCTTATTGTCTCTTTCTTTTATGTATTGTTTTATTATTGTTAGCATGTCTATGTCTCCTGTTTTGTCTGCTTGTGATGGGATATTAGGCTTTTTTTCTACTACTATTATGTGGTTGTCTTCATATAAAATATTTAAATACATCTTATGCCTCCCAACGACCATAGATTCCCGCTGGCAATACCAATTTTGAGTTTGCCATTGGTAGACCAATTTCTCCTGAAGAAAATTGCCCTTTATATTTTGAATTTATATTTATTCTTAATATATTCTCTAACACTATTCCTGATATTCCTGTGGTATAAGAGTTTATTAGGAAAAATAGTGGATTTTCTGATAGCACATTTGTACATAATTTTACTAAGTCTGATATATTATTTTCAAATTGCCAGATTTCCCCATTTGCTCCTCTTCCATATGATGGTGGATCCATTATTATCGCATCATATTTATTTCCTCTTCTTATTTCTCTCCCTACAAATTTGTTTACATCATCTACTATAAATCTTACTGGATTATTTTGTAGCCCAGATGACATTATGTTTTCTTTTGCCCAACTTACCATTCCTTTTGAACTGTCTACATGGCATACACTCGCTCCTGCATAACTACATGCTACCGTTGCTCCTCCTGTGTATGCAAATAGATTTAATACCTTTATTTCTCTTTTTGATTTTTGTATTTTGTCTATCATCCAGTCCCAGTTTACAGCTTGTTCTGGAAATAGACCTGTATGCTTAAATCCCATTGGCTTTATGTTGAATGTTAAGTCTTTATATTTTATCTGCCATGCTTTTGGTAAGTGATTTACATTTTCCCAGTTTCCTCCTCCTGTTTTGCTTCTATTGTATCTTGCATTTATATTTTTCCATTTATTAGCATATGTTTTTTCTTTCCATATTATCTGTGGGTCTGGTCTTACTAAATATACTTTTCCCCACCTTTCTAGTTTTTCTCCATCTGCCATGTCTATTATTTCATATTCTTTCCAGTTATTTGCTATGTTCATGCTATATCTTTCCTTTCATCAAGTTTTATTTTTCTACCATAAAAACCACTTCACTTTCTCGAAGTTGACCTCTGATATGTAAAGTGGAAAACCACATATGTTTATTTTAATTCTTTATACTATATAACATTATTTACAAAAAAGCAAGCGAACATTGTAATATTTTACAAATTTTTGTTTTATACTATATAAACAATTTCATTGTTTGGAAAGTATCTTTTTAATTGTTCCTTGAAAAATTTCTCTCCTTCTTTCCTTATTTCCTCTTTATACCAATATTTTCCTTTGCCTCTTCCTGTCATTTTTTCTTTGCTATATAGATTTATTGCATTGGGAAATGCCTCTTCATTTATTTTTGTGTGTACATAACTATATGTCATGAATATTACTTCAAAGAATATATCTTTTTTTGTTTTTTCTGTCAGTTCTTCATCTAGTCTTTTTATTAGATCTAAATATAGTTCCTCCCAATTTTCTACAAATATTACTGGTGCAATTAATATCCCAATTTCATATCCCGCTTCTTTTAGCTTGTTTATGCCTTCTATTCTTCCTTTTAATCTAGATGTTCCAAATTCTACTTCGTTAATTATTTCTTCTGGATTTACACTCATTCTTACTATTACATTTCCTTTATGATTAAGTGATAATATATCGTCTACCATATCGAATTTTGTTGGGAATGTTAATTTTCCTTTTTGGGCTTTAAAATTTTCTATTGTCCATATGAGATTTTGGGTTATTGTATTTTCTAATATTAAATCACTGTTGCTTCCAATTTCAAATGTAAGTTCTTTTTCTGATTTATTTGACACTTTTATTATTTTTTCTAACATTTCTTCTCTGTTAACAAATATTCTCAAATATGCACATTTATTATAATTACATACTAGATAACAATACATACATGCTGCTATACATCCTGATGATGTATATGGTACTAGATAGTCGGATATTTTATGGTTTTCAACAAATTTATGTGTTTTTCTTGTTCCTATTATTAAATTTGCTTTCATGCTTAAAAATTCCTTGTTTTCTTTTTTTCTCATTTCTTCTATTGCGTTGTGACTTTGTATTTCTATTTTGGGAGTTTCTTTATATTTCTCTAATAATTCTTTTCCTAGTTGATATTTCTCAATTTCTTTTTCAAAATAAATAGCTTTGGGTTTAAACATTGTTTTCCTCCTTTTTATTAATGTTTCCCAAAACTATTTTTTTATAATATTATTTTATGTTTTTTCACATTTCTTTCCAGTGTATTGCATTGCTATTCTATTTTCTGGTTTTTTGTCGATTAGATATAGTGTTGCTAAGAATATCCATTCTAATGGTTTCATTATTATATATGTTATGTCTGCTTGCATTGCTGTTTTTATATGTTTTGATAGCGGATACCCATATTTGTCATAAATATCTCTTATAAAATGATGAATTTGAGGTGTTTTTTCTTGTATTACATCCTCAAATGCGTTTGCTATACATAGCTGCCTATTTACTACTATTTTCTTTCCATGTCTTATCCCTATTCTAGTTGGTTTTACTAGCTCTTTATGCCCTCTTAATGATACTGTACATAGATAATGTGCATCATATTCAACTGGTGGTGGAGATATTTTTTGTGATAGTGTCCAGTCACTTGTTTCTAAAAATGCCTGTATTGCTTCATCTGGTCTCTGTCCAAATAGCACCAATATACATATTAATATTATACTTAGTGGCACTGTAAATATTATTGCTAAGATTGGCCATGCTGATATATTATTTAATATCTTATTACATTTGTTTAATATTTTATTATTATATTCTTTTGGTATTATTTCTTTTTTCTTATAATATTTCATTGTTTCTATTATTGCCCTTATACTACATAGTATATAATTTATTGGAAATATTATTAGATACATAATTATAAATCCAGTAAATAAACTTTGTAACAATTGAATTATTAATACCACCATAAATATCGAACATATCATAATTCCTGACATAGAGAAGACTATAACTAGTGGTGGTAATTCTGTTTTTCTTACTTTTATCAATATGTATGAAATTATTCCTAGAATTAATATTCCTATTACTGTTGGCATACTCCAACTTGCTATAGGTGCATGAACTACTGTGTCCACTCCAATATATATTGCATCATCGTAGTCTTTAAAGTCTAGCACTTTATATAGTATAGTACTTAATAGTATCCCAAATACAAATGTTAATATGTCTATAACATCTTCTTTTATTTTTTTCTTTTTAAATAAATTTATCATGTTAAAGGCTGTTAATATTAATGGTCCGAATATACATAAAATTATTAGTACAATTATAATAATTTCCATGTTTTTACCTCCTAACTCTTTTGATTACCTGTATATAATATACATGATTTCCTCCTGAAATACAACTGTACTATAAACTATAATCTAAAATCTTTTATATCATCATTATATCTTTTCATGCATTTTTTTCTTTTTTCTAAGCATTTCTTTAATTATTCTAGTTTTTCTATATTTCAATTTCTCCATTTTTCTAATACTTTTTTGAATTATGTTATCATTTCCATCTAAGATATCATCATCTGAATTTCCAATTTTAAAATATAAATTGGTTACATCATAATAAATCATTTTTGGAGAACGATTGGCTTTTTTTACTAAATTTGTATTTATTCTTTTAATGATTTTATATTTATTGTTATAAATAAAATCTAAAGTATTATAAACTTATCAGAGTTATAATTATCTATATTGGTTCATAGTAATTATCATTTTGTGTTATAGTGGAAGATTTAGATGCTGGATTCAATAGTCTACCTAAAATAAGAGGTTTTGCAAATCCATAAGCATGATATTTTGTTTTTGTACATACTTTATAAGAAACAAATAAATTTTTTCAGATGTCTTTACTTCTTTAAAATTTTTACTCTAGTACAATGTGCAATTTTATGGAGTTTGCTATATAATATATTCACCAAATGCAAGGAGAAGATATAGTAAACGGAGTAAAAAGTTTATATAAAGATTACGAAATATTATTAATAAAAAATGAAGATTGCCAGAAGAAAATAGAAAATTATGTATTCTCAAACGCTTTTAGAAATCCAGAATAAGACATTAAGAGAAAGTGAACAAAAGGTAATGGAAGAATTTAATTACAATTTTTTGTGAAGTGAAAATTTAAATTCCAGTTTTAAAAGCAAATAAAAAATTGCAAAAGAAAGTTCTAGAAAATTTTGGTTTCTAGGACTTTTCATTTTTGAAACTATTGATTTTTTACATAAAATGGAATAAAATATATATAAAGATAAATTTAGAGACATCATAAAGAGACAAATGGTTAATAATTTTTTAACTTTCTAAGATTAAAATCCATTTTCCTATAAAAGCAACATTTACTTATTGGAATGTTTCTGATTGTATTTTTTGTTAAATAATTGGTGGACTATTTAACATTTTTTAAGAGATGAGACTTTAGTATGACCTCATCTCTTTTTATCTTTTGTATATTAAATAGATTCATAATTTTATCTTCTTTATTTTAGAGAAATTCAAACATTTCATAAGGTGTCTTTCCTGCATGACATTCTCTTGGAACAGAATTAATATGAGAAAACATTAAGTCTAATTTCTCTTGTATTAAAAAGCTTAAATCTATTCCATTTGGCAAAATATCTCTTATGTAATTGTGATTGTTTTCTACATGAGGTTTTTGATAAAATTGCATATGGTCACTGTAAAAAATATTAGTGCGTAATTCACCAGTTTCCATATTAATTTCAAACATTTCGTGTTTTTCAACTTCTGAGCCTCTGTCTGTTAAAAGTAGTGAAAACAGTTTCGTGTAATATTCATCTTCTAATTTTTCTTGTAATAAATCTAATGTTTTAGCCATTGCCTCAGAAGTTTTTTCTTTATATAGAAATCCAATCATAAAACTAGTATTAGGAAAGATAAAAGTTTGTATATATGGACCAGATAAACAATTCATTACAGTATCCATTTCTACAGTAATTGAATTAAGGTTTTCTTCTACAAATTTCAAATAGTCTTCATATTTTCTTCCTGAGTAATTAGCTGG
>CAOKRJ010000011.1 GCA_948471115.1 uncultured Clostridium sp. | reverse complement strand
ATAACAAATAATGATGAATTATTAAAATTAAAAAAAGAAAATATGAGATTACAAGAAGAAAATGAAATATAAAAAAAAGCAATGGTCATATTCACACAAAAATAGAAGATAAAATAAAATTTATTGATAGTATGAAAGATAAACACAATATAAGGATTTTATGCAAATGTATGGGAATGCATCATTCAATATATTACTATTATAGAAATAACAAAACAAACAAATATAAGGAAAATAATAAAGAATTAGACAAAGAAATAATGAAAATATATACTGAATCAAAAAGAAGATATGAATCACCAAAAATACAGAAAGTACTAGCAAATAAAGGAATAAAAACAAGTCAAAAGCGAGTAGCAAGAAGAATGAGAAAACTAGGAATACGAAGCATAGTATAAAAAAAATATAATCATGCTGGAAATAAAAGAGTAGATGATACAAATAAACCAAACCTATTAGAACAAGATTTTAAAGCAACAAAGCCAAAAGAGAAATGGGTTGGAGATATAACAATTTATACAAAAGAAGTTGGATGGACATATTTAGCAATTGTAATGGATTTATATGATTTAAAAATAATTGGATATGCATATGGAAAGCATATGACAGCTAATTTAGTAATACAATCATTAAACAATGCTATATGTAATAGAGGAATAGAAGAAGGAATTATATTTCATTCGGATTTAGGAAGTCAATATACATCAAGTGATTATGAAAAATTATTAAAACACTAAAAATAAAGCATTCATATAGTAAAAAAGGATATCCATATGATAATGCAAGTATGGAAAGCTTCAATGCCATATTAAAGAAAGAAGAAGTAAATCAAAGAAGTTATGTAACATTTGAAGAAGCAAGATTAGCAATATTTGAATTTATAGAGAGTTGGTATAATAACAAAAGAATACATATTAGTTTAGGATATATTACACCAAATGAAAAAGAAAGACTATACTATGAAAAAACAGCATAATCTTTATAAAAAAAGTGTAAAAAAATGTGTCTAAATACTTGACCTAAATCCAGTAAAAGTATGGACAAGAATAAAGAAATAAAAATACTAGATGAAAACATTAATAAATTTATAGAAAAAGTAAAGGAAGTTATGTAATTATGGAAAAATGGAAATGTCCTAAATACGAAAATGAAAAATATGAAAAAGGTCAATTTTCTTAATAGAAGAAGCAGATGAGTGGAGAGATGATTCATGGAAAATGACCCCCGCCTTGACAAATTCATAACATTAGAATATAATTCACTAAGAAATTAAGGGGAAAACTAATAAGAAAGAAGGAATATGAATTAATGTTAGAATTAAAAAAAATTACTAAATTATATTCATCAGGAGTAGAGGCATTAAAAGGAATTGATATAAAATTTAGAAAATCAGAGTTTGTATCAATTCTTGGTCAAAGCGGATGTGGAAAAACCACACTTTTAAACATTATTGGAGGATTAGACAGATATACAAATGGAGATTTAGTAATAAATGGTAAATCTACAAAAGAATTTAAAGATAAAGACTGGGATGCATATAGAAATTACTCAATAGGTTTTGTATTTCAAAGCTATAATTTAATACCACATCAAAGTGTATTATCAAATGTAGAACTTGCACTTACTTTATCAGGAGTATCTAAAAATGAAAGAAGAAATAGAGCAATAAAAGCACTTGAAGATGTTGGACTAAAAGAACAAATAAACAAAAGACCAAATGAGTTATCAGGAGGTCAAATGCAAAGAGTTGCAATTGCAAGAGCATTGGTCAACAATCCAGATATTATATTAGCAGATGAACCAACAGGAGCATTAGACACTAAAACCAGTGTTCAAATAATGGAAATTTTAAAGAAAATTTCAAAAGACAAATTAATAATAATGGTAACACACAACCCAGAGTTAGCAGAAAAATACTCTTCAAGAATAATAAAAGTATTGGATGGAACAGTAACAGATGATTCAAATCCATATGATGGAACAGAAGAAGAAAAATTAACAGCAAAAGACGGAAAAACATCTATGAATTTTTTTACAGCATTAGCATTAAGCCTAAACAATTTAATGACCAAAAAAGGGAGAACACTTTTAACATCATTTGCAGGAAGCATAGGAATAATTGGAATTGCATTAATATTATCACTATCAAATGGTGTACAAAATTACATAACAAAAGTACAAGAAGATACGTTATCTTCATATCCGCTAATGATACAAGAATCCACTATAGATGTTGCAAGTATGATGGAAAGTATGATGGGAATTGAAGAAGAAGAAAACACAGAATATGATAAACAAAAAATATACTCTAAAAACATAATGACAGATATGATGAGTACAGTATCATCAAAGGTACAAAATAATAATTTAGAAGCACTAAAACAACACCTTGATAATGAAGACACAAAAATAAAGGAAAATTCAAGTGCAATACAATATAAATATGATATACAACTTAATGTATATAAAGAAAATACAGAAGATGGAATTGTTCAAGTAAACCCTAGTACAGTCATGGAAAAATTAGGAATGGGAAATAGTAGTGGTAGCCAAATGTCAATGATGTCTAGTTTTACTACTACAGACGTATGGATGGAATTATTAAATAATCAAAATTTAATAGAAACACAATATGACTTATTATCTGGTAATTGGCCAAAAGAGTATAATGAAGTAGTACTAATTGTAGGAGATAATAATAAAATAAGTGATTATACATTATATTCACTAGGATTATTAAATCAAGACGAATTAGAAGAAAAAATGAAAAAAGTAATGAATGGTGAAAAGGTAGAAGAAAATGAAATCTCAGAATACAACTTTGAAGATATATTAAAAATGAAATTTAAACTTTTACTAAATACAGACTATTATGAAAAAGAAAATGGAATCTGGGTAGACAAATCAGCAAATATTGATTATATGAAAGGAAAAATAGCAAATGCAGAAGACTTAAAAATAGTAGGAATAATTAAAAGAAATGAAGAAAGTGTAACTCAAGAGGACATTCCAGGAATTATTGCATATAGAAGTGAATTAATAACACATTTAGCAAACAAAATAAATGAAACAGAAATAGTAAAAGAGCAAAAAGGAAATAAGGAAAAAAATGTATTTACAGGAATGGAATTTCAGGAGAGTTCATCATCAACCTCATTTGACTACTCTAAATTAAGTCCAGAGCAGCAAAAATATTTATCAAATTTAACGAAAGAAGAACTAGCAACACTAATGCAAAATTATGCTACAAATGCAGGAGTAAATTATGAAGACAATCTAATAAAATTAGGTTCAGTAGACTTAAATGTACCAAATTCAATAAACATTTATCCAAAAGACTTTGAAGCTAAAGATGCAATAGAAGATGCAATAGAAGAATACAATCAAAAACAAAGAGATGAAGGAAAAGAAGGGAATGTAATAACATACACAGACCTTGTAGGAATCATGATGAACTCAGTATCAACAATTATAGACGTCATAAGTTATGTATTAATAGCATTTGTATCAATATCATTAATAGTATCATCAATCATGATAGGAATAATAACATATATATCAGTACTAGAAAGAACAAAAGAAATAGGAATACTAAGAGCAATAGGAGCCTCAAAGAGAGACATATCAAGAGTATTCAATGCAGAAACATTTATAGTAGGATTAGTAGCGGGATTGTTAGGAATAGGAATAACATTACTACTATGTATACCAGCAAACATAATAATAAAAGCAGTAGCAGGAATATCAGGAGTAGCATCATTACCAATAACAGGAGGAATCATCTTAGTAATAATAAGCATGATCTTAACTGTAATGGCGGGATTAATACCATCTAAGTTTGCAGCAAAGAAAGACCCAGTAGAAGCATTAAGGACTGAATAAAACTGTAATAAATTAATCCATGAAAAATTTGTGAAA
Source organism: uncultured Clostridium sp. (assembly GCA_948471115.1). Classification (GTDB taxonomy): domain Bacteria; phylum Bacillota; class Clostridia; order TANB77; family CAG-508; genus CAKPSH01. The sequence continues at coordinate 29,727 of CAOKRJ010000011.1, read as the reverse complement.
CAAAATTTTCAGGGTTTCTAGCTGCGAAGCAGCAAAGAAAGACCCAGTAGAAGCATTAAGAACAGAATAAAGTAGGGGCACAGTGCACTGTGCCCTCTTAGAAAATTGTTATGAAATTAACGGGCACGATATACTGTTCCCATAAATTATTAATACAATGAAAGGAAAATTATACATGGCAAAAAAGATACTAATAACAGAAAAACCATCAGTAGCAATGGAATTTGCGAAAGTATTAAACATAAACGGAGCAAGAAGAGATGGATACTTAGAAGCAGGAGAATGGATAATAACATGGTGTGTAGGGCATTTAGTAACAATGTCATACCCTGAAAAATATGATGAAAAGCTAAAGTTATGGCGACTAGACACATTGCCATTCATACCAAAAGACTTTAAATATGAAATAATAGACAACGTACAAAAACAATTTAGAATAATAAAAAGTTTATTATCAAGACAAGATGTAGATTCTGTATATGTGTCAACTGACTCAGGGCGTGAAGGGGAATATATATACAGACTAGTCGAGCAAGAGTCAGGGATAAAATTGCCAAACAGAAGAAGAGTATGGATAGACTCGCAAACAGAAGAAGAAATAAAAAGAGGAATAAGTGAAGCGAAAGACCTATCAGAATATGACAGTCTATCAGATGCGGCATATTTAAGAGCAAAAGAAGATTATTTAATAGGAATAAACTTTTCAAGGCTTCTTTCAATAATATATGGAAGAAGAATAGCAAAAGAATTAAATGAAGACAGAATTTCAATATCAGTAGGACGAGTAATGACATGTGTATTAGGAATGATAGTATCAAGAGAGAGAGAAATAAGAAACTTTGTAAAAGTCCCATATTATAAAATAATTGGTAAATTTGGAGAAAATGAAGAAAATTCATTTAATGCAGAGTGGAAAGTCACAGAAAACTCAAAAGTATACAATTCTCCAAAACTATATAATGACAATGGATTTAAAAAAGAAGATGATGCAAAAGACTTTATAATGTCTTTAAAAGATAAAAAAATAATTGTACAAGAAGTAAAAAAATCAAAAATAAAAGAAAATGCACCATTATTATTTAACCTTGCAGAAATACAAAATGAATGTACTAAAAGATTTAAAATAAAACCAGATGAAACCCTAGAAATAGTGCAAAATTTATATGAGAAAAAATTAGTTACATATCCAAGAACAGATGCAAGAGTTTTATCAACAGCAGTTGCAAAAGTAATAAAAACGAACTTAAATGGAATATCAAGAGGGTATAAGGATGAGGAAATCCAAGGGTATATAAAAAAAATGTCAGAAGAAAAATATTCTACAGATTTAACAAAAACTAAATATGTTAATGACAGTAAAATAACAGACCATTATGCCTTAACTCCAACAGGTCAAGGATATGAAAATTATGAAAAACTGCCAGAGCTTCAAAAAAGGGTATATAAAATAATAGTAAAAAGATTTTTAGCTATCTTTTTTCCGCCAGCAGAATTTAATAAAATATCTGTAACTATAAAGGTTGAAAACGAGCAGTTTACAACATCAGGAAAAGTTTGTACAAAAATAGGATACTTAGAGGTATTAAAAAATAAAGAAAAATCAGATGAAGAGGAAAGTGAAAACAAAGACAATATAGAGATTTTAAATACTCTAAAAAAAGGACAAAAAATTAATGCATTAAATTATGAAATAAAAGAAGCACAAACAAATCCACCACCACGATATAATTCTGGTTCTATAATTTTAGCAATGGAAAATGCAGGAAAATTAATAGAAGATGAAGAATTACGTGAACAAATAAAAGGTGCAGGAATAGGAACAAGTGCAACAAGAGCGGAAATAATGAAAAAACTAGAAAAGATAAAATATATAGCAATAAATAACAAAACCCAAATAATAACACCAACAAAAAAAGGAGAAGCGATATATGATGTAGTAAATACTGCAATGCCAGATATGTTAAATCCGAAGTTAACTGCAAGCTGGGAAAAGGGATTAGATATGGTAGCAAAAAAACAAATAGATGCAGATGAATTTATGGAAAAATTAGACAATTACATAAAATCTAAATTCAATAAATTAATTGTAAAAATGTAATGCAAAACATAGAGACGAAAAAAACATGTCTCTATGTTTTGCTAATGTCTAAGAGAAAATGAAATGAGATTTTTTATTATTCTTTTAATTATTGAGTAACTTATTTATTCTGGATGCTAGCAAATCATAATTGGCATCTAATGTATCCAGCTTAACATCTATCAAATTTATAGTAGATTGTAGTTCACCCACTTGTACCTTTATATAGCAACAAACTAATAAAATATATGTACATCTTGTTAACATTTCTGCAGTTTTACAACAAATAATTATAGCATAAAAAATAGTTTATGTAAATATATTTTTACATAAACATATTGCCTAAAATTAGAATTTATGATAAAATATTTACTTAATAAATTAAGAAAGGAACAAAGAATGAAAGTAATATTTGGAACAACAAATCAAGGGAAAATAGACCAAGTCAGAGGATTTATGGAATATAAAAAAATAGACATGGAATTTATTTCATTAAAAGACATAGGATTTAATGAAGACATTATAGAAAATGGAAAAACAATAGAAGAAAATTCTTTAATTAAAGCAAAAGCAATAAAAGAATTTTGTAATAAGAAAAATATAAATGAAATAGTAGTTACAGATGATGCAGGGCTTTTTGTCGATGCTTTAGACGGAAGACCAGGTGTATATACTGCAAGATATGCAGGAGACCATGCACCACAAATACAATGTATAAATAAATTATTAACAGAACTAAAAGATGTACCAGATGAAAAAAGAGGAGCAACATTTGCTTGTGTATTAACTGCGATTTTGAAAAATGGGGAGATAGTCTCTTGTAGAGGAGAAACAAGAGGGAAAATTGTAAGAGTACCAGGTACTATGGGAAAATTAACTTATGGACCAGTTTTACAACCAGATGGTTTAGATAGAGTTATAAATGATTTAACGGAAGAAGAATTAGGCTTAACACATAGAGATAAGGCATGGTTAGAATTAGTGAATAAAATTAAGAATTAAAAAATGTCTTAAGAAAGGATGAAAAGTTAAATGGACAATAGAGCAATAGGAATGTTTGATTCTGGAATTGGTGGAATTACAGTTCTAAAAGAAGTAAAAAAATTACTTCCCAATGAGAAGATAATATATCTAGGAGATACAAAAAGATTTCCATATGGTTCAAAATCAAAAGATACTATAATAGAGATTTCAAGACAATGTGTTAAATTTTTAATATCTAAAAATGTCAAATTAATTATAATTGCATGTGGAACTGCTACTAGTCAAAGCCTAGAATTTTTAAAAGAAGAATTTAATATTCCAATAATAGGAATAATAGAGCCAACAGTAAGATACATAAAGGAAAATGTAAATAATGAGAGAGAAAGAATAGGAGTAATTGCGACATCAGGAACAATTAGAAGTGGACAATGGGAAAAAAGAATAAAAGAAGAAGTGAAAAATGCCAAAATAATAAATGAAGAAGCACCACTATTAGCAACAATGGCAGAACAAGGTTGGATAAGTAACAAAGTAGCAGAATATACAATAAAAGAATATATGAAATGCTTTAAAAATATAGATAAATTAATATTAGGATGTACACATTACCCTTTATTTGAAAAATTAATAAGGAAAGAATTAAAAAGTAATACAGAAATAATTAACACTGGAACTAAAGTTGCAGAATTTTTAAAAAAATATATAAAAGATAATAATATACAAAATGATGAAAGTAATAAAGAGTATAAAATATTTTTAACAGATTTAAACAACAATTTTAATGAAATAGCAGAAAGATTATTAAAAGAGAACTTAAAAACAAAAATAGAAAAAGCTGAGATATAATAAAAGAAGGGAAAGTATATATGTTAATAAAAGAGCAAAATTTACAGGACTTATTACAAAGAGCAGGGAAAGACTCTAATAAAAAGGCAAATGATATTTTAAAAAACGATAATGTAGTAATAGAGAAATTTCAAATAGGCTGGAATTATGAATATATTTATGTCTATGCAAGAGTTATAGAAAGACGTACATATAGAAGTGTAAATGTTAATTTTTCTATCGATATTTTAAATGCAGATATAGACTCATATCACTGCCAATGTAATTATTATTCCTCTCATATATGTGCACATGCTCTTGCCTGTATTTTAAGATTTTGCCAAGATGATAGATATGAAAAACAAGCATTAGAAGCCATAAAGGAAATGAAAAGAGAAGAAGAGCAAGCTGAGTTTCGCAATTTTATGAATAACTTTGAAAATAGTGAAGAAGCTATGCCTATTGAGACAAATAGTGAAATAGCTAATATTCCAAACGAAAGTATAAAAATTATTCCAGAATTAAAATATGATGGATACCCATTAGGATTAGTATTAGACTTTAAAATTGGAGAAAAACAGTTATATAAAATAAAAGACTTAACAAAATTTTATAGTGCATATGTAAATAGAGAAAGTTTGTATTATGGTAGTAAATTAAGCTTTGTTCATTGTGAGGAAGCATTTTCTCCTAAAGCGAAAGTATTCTTAGACTTTATATTAAAATACGCAGAAACAATACAGTATGCAAACAATGTATTAAAACAAAGTAGATATTATTATTCGAAAGGGCAAATTGCTAAAAGCAGAATAGAGTTATCTGGAAGTGCTGCCGATGACTTTTTTAAAATATTTAATGATGAAGAAGAATATGCAATAGAATATAATAACGAAAAAATAGTTTTTAAATTAACTAATAAAAGACCAGACTTTAAATTTAAAATTGAAAAAATAGAAGAAGATGAATATAAATTATCTGCAAATTTTGAAAAACTATTAATAGTAAAAGGTATAAAATATGTTTACATATTAAAAGATAATTCAATATATAAATTAGATAGATATAGAAATTCTAACCTAATAAAAATGATAGAACTATATAATAAATCAGATGTAGAAGAATATAAATTTGACAAAACATATCTATTACAATTTATAAACAAAGTATTACCAAAAGTTAAAGACATAGTAGATGTAGAGGATATGCCTAAAGACGAAATAGAGTTATACATCCCTAAAAAGTTAGGTGTAAAAATTTTATTAGACATAGACTCTGGAGATAATGTAGTACTAAGTCCAAAATTTTGCTATGGAGCTACTGAATTTAATCCATTGGATAATAAAAGTATTCCAAACATACCTAGAGACTTATACAAAGAAGAAGAGGTATTAAGAAGGATTAGGCAAGATGGATTTTATGTATCAAATGAAGACAAAGCATTTATAATGCATGATGATGATAGAATATATAATTTTTTAGTGAATTCATTAAATGAATATATGGAGAAGTTTGAAGTACTTGTTACAGAAGCATTTAAGAAAAATGAAATAAGACAACCTAAAATAATTTCTGTAGGAGTTAGAATACAAAATGACTTATTAAATATAGATTTATCAAGTATGGACTTTGATAAACAAGAACTAAAAGAAATTTTAAGTAAATACAAAATGAAGAAAAAATATTATAGGCTAAAAAATGGAAATTTCTTAAGTTTAGAACATAACGAAGATATAGAATTTTTAAATAACTTAACAGAAGGAATGGATATAGACTTAAAATCAATTAGTGATGGAAAGATTAAATTACCAGTAAATAAAAGTCTATACTTAAATAAACTTTTAAATAACCTTCCAGATGTTCAAATATCAGAAGATGAGACATTTGAAAAACTCGTAAAAGAAAATGTAAAACCAGAAAGTATTGAAATACCAGAAGAACAGAAAAAAATATTAAGAGCATATCAAGAGACAGGATATAGATGGCTAAAAGTTTTAGATAAATATAAATTTGGTGGAATTTTAGCAGATGATATGGGACTAGGAAAAACTCTACAAATAATAACTATATTGCAAGAAGAAAAAAACAACTCAAAAACGCATAAAACTTCAATAGTAGTATGTCCAAGCTCTTTGAGTTTAAATTGGAAAAATGAAATCGAAAAATTTGGAAATGGAATAAAAACTTTAGTTATAAGTGGAAATGCTGAAGAAAGAAAAAATAAAATTAAAACATCTAATGATTATGATTTAGTAGTAACATCATATGATTTATTAAAAAGAGACTTAGATATATATCTAGAAAATAATATCAAATTCAGGTATCAGATAGCAGATGAAGCACAATATATAAAAAATAGTAATACTCAAAATGCAAGAAGTTTAAAAGAAATATCAGCAGAAACAAAATTTGCATTAACAGGAACACCTATTGAAAATTCATTAGCAGAGCTTTGGTCAATCTTTGATTATATCATGCCAGGATATTTATTCAGTTATAATAAATTCAAAAGAGATTATGAAACAAAGATAGTAAAAGACCATGAAGAAAAGCAATTAGAAAGACTAAAAACTATGATAGAACCATTTATCTTGAGGAGAACAAAAAAAGAAGTATTAACAGAACTTCCAGAAAAAACAATAACTGTAATAAAAAATGAGATGAGTGCAGAACAACAAAAAGTATATTTAACACACTTAGCACAAACCAAAAAAGAGGTTGCAAAAGTAGTAGGATTAAACGGAATAAAGAAATCACAAATACAAATTTTAGCATTACTTACAAGATTAAGACAAATTTGCTGTCATCCAAGTTTATTTTTAGAAAACTATGAAGGTGAAAGCAGTAAGCTAAACCAATGTATAGAATTGATAAAAGAAGCAATCTCTGGAGGACATAAAATTTTGTTATTCTCTACATATACAGAAATGTTCAAAATAATAGAAATAGAATTAGAAAAGGAAGGCATTAGCTATTTCAAATTAACAGGTCAAACAAAAACAGACCAAAGAGTTGATATGGTAGATGAATTTAATAAAAATGATAATATAAAAGTATTTTTAATATCATTAAAAGCAGGTGGAACAGGACTTAATTTAACAGGAGCAGATATAGTAATTCATTATGACCCATGGTGGAATTTATCAGCAGAAAACCAAGCAACAGATAGAGCATATAGAATTGGGCAAAAAAATAATGTACAAGTATATAAATTAATAACAAAAAATTCTATAGAAGAAAAGATAGATAATTTACAACAAAGAAAAGCAGCCCTAATTGATGATGTATTAGACACTCAGGCAACCTTTATTAGTAAACTAACAGAGGAAGAAATAATGGATTTATTTAAATAGAGGTTAGAATTTGCCAGAATTTGCCAAAAGGGACGGAGAATTTTGGCAAATTATTTTTAATAAAATACCAACAAAAAGCATAAGAAAAAGTGTCTAAATAATAGAAGGGATAAAAGGTGATATAAATGAACAAAAAGATAAAAATATTTATTGTATTAGTTGTATTAATATTACTATGTATTATGTCTATTTTATTATTTTATAATAATGATGAGGAAATAAAAACAATAAAAAATGATAAGCAGTTATCAAAAATATATAATGGTAATACAATAAGTGCAAAAGATACTCTTATAAATATTGTTACTATGCCATTTAGCTTTTTTACAAATAATTTTTATAGTCATAAAATTATTATGGATAGTTCTTCAGATGTTTTAGGTGAATTACCAACTAATAATGGACTTATTAGTTCTATCGAAAATGCTTCATCTTTATCAAATGAATCATCTGTATCAAAAGATTATTCTACTACTAATATTCAAGTAGAAAATGTAGACGAAGCGGATATTACTAAAACAGATGGAGATTATATATATTCAATATCTGATAGTAATATAATAATAACTGATGTAATGAATCCACAAGAAATTAAAATTGCAACTACAATAAAATTAAGTGATGGTAGTATTCCAGAAGAGTTAATTCTTTATAAAAATGAATTAGTAGTTATATCTGCAAAGAATAATAGCACTTCAAATTCATATTATAGATACAATTATAAAAATAATACTATTGTAAGAATATATGATATAACTACAAAAACAAATCCAACATTAATAAAAAGCTATGAATTATATGAGCCTTACTATACATCAAGATGTATAAATAATGTACTATATATTATTTCTTCTGGAAATTTAAGAGAAGAAGAAGATATAGTTATAAGAAACTATAAAGAAGATAATAGCGAAAAACTAATTGCACTTGAAAATATAAAATATTTGAAGGATATACAAACAACAAAACAAACTCTTATTTCAGTAGTTGATTTAGATAATGCAAGAAAAGATATAGATGTGAGTTCATATTTAATTGATATTTCAAATGCTTATGTATCAGAAAACAGTATCTATTTATTAAATCAGGAATATAATTATAATTCAGATATACCTCCTGTAAGTGTATTATTTGGACTAAAAGGTGTTATAGGTGTATTTACATATGATAATGATAATAACTCAAATGGATATAATACAGAAATTTATAAATTTAATATTACACAAGAAGGTAAAGTAATATATGATACAAGAAATAAAATAAAAGGAAAAACAATCAATCAATATTCATTAGATGAAAACAATGGTCATTTAAGAGTTGCTTTATATGATGGTGATGGAGCTAGGGTAGCTATATTTGATGAAAATTTAAAACAAATAGGAATATCAGATTATGTTGCTAAAGGAGAAACAATGTATTCTTCAAGATTTATGAATGACAAAGTCTATCTAGTAACATATAAAACTATGGATCCATTATTTGTTATAGATTTAAGTAATGAAACATCTCCAAAAGTATTAGGAGAATTACATATTCCAGGATATAGTACATATTTACATCCATATGATGAGAATCATTTAATTGGTATTGGAATGCAAACAGAGGAAGTTGTTAATAAAAACTCAAGTGGAAGAGTAATATCAACTACTTCTAAAATTGTAGGTATGAAAATGGCATTGTTTGATGTAACAGATGTAAGTAACCCTGTTCAAATTTCAGAAACAGTAATAGGAGATAGAAGAACAACTTCAGCCATTTTAACTAATCCTAAAGCTCTATTATTTTCTAAGGAAAAACAACTAATAGCAATTCCCGTTAACAATTATAGTAAAGATTTTGAAGTAGCTTCTTCAAGCGATTCGTATTCATCAACAGTTAATTCTTATATAAACTATAATAAATCATATATTGCAGAAGGCTATTTTGTATATAATATAAATATTGAAAATGGATTTAATTTAAAGGGGATTATAACTCATCAAACTCCAACAAAAAGTAGTTCAGTATATAAATATTATAATAATTCCAAATTATTAAGAGGATTATATATAGATGAAAATTTATATACTGTCTCAGAAACAGCTGTGAAAGTAAATAATCTCAATACATTAGACTTAATTAATGAATTAAAAATAAAATAATTATAGAAGGGAATTTAACTATGGAAGAAAATTATAAAAATAAATCTGCTATGAATGTAGCATCTCTTGTATTAGGAATAATATCTATAATCACTGAATTATTTTGGTATATTGCTTTGCCAACAGGTATTCTTGCTATTGTATTTGGAGTTAAATCTGCTCTAAATACAGGGAGTAAAATAGGAAAAGCTGGAATGATAACAGGAATAGCTGGATTGTCATTATTTGCATTTATTTATATTGGAATGACATTAATATTAATTTTATCAAATATGTAAAATTTACAATATCGATGATTTTTGAAAATGTCCCAAAAAATTTTAAACATAAGCCCTAAAAATTTGATTTTTTAGGGTTAGTTTTTTGGGTCAGGGTACTCGAGTGATTTTTAAAATTTGTTCTTTAAACACCAATTTTTTCTACCCTTCATATACCATATGAAAAAATAATTAATTTTAAAAATCACTTTCGCATATTGTCCTCCTTAAATTTAAATGATGTATTAATTATATCATTTAAGAGAGCAAATATTTTTTTGTTGGGACATTTTCTCATTTCTTTACTTAAGACATTATCACATTTCTTTCATAAAAAATATAAAAAAAATATATAAACTTGACAGGTAGTATAAAAAATATTATAATTATATTAATTTAAGTAAACTATGAAGAGGACGGAAGTAAAATAAGAGTTGCTAGTAGAGATAATTAGTCGTGGCTGAAAGCTAATTTTAGTAAACATATTTGAAAAACTACCTTGGAGTTTCTAGTAGAAATACTAGCGTTTAGGATTAGCGTTATAATCTAAAATGAAGTGAAATCTTAGGGTGGAACCGTATATGAAAATATACCCCTATGGGATACAAAAAATTCCATAGGGATTTTTTGTTACTGTAAAAGCACCATTTGGTGTTTGACGTTAAAGGAACTGCTAAAAATTATAATATCCATTAAACATAAAAAGGAGGTTTTATTTATGTTCAAAATTAAATTAGAAGGTGGAAAAACAAGAGAGGTAGAAAAAAGTGTATATTGGCATACAACATCACACATTATGGCACAAGCAGTAAAAAGACTATTTCCAGAAGCAAAAATGGCTATAGGACCATCAATAGAAAATGGATTTTACTATGACTTTGACATAGAAAAATCATTTACAGTAGAGGACTTATTAAAAATAGAAGAAGAAATGAAAAAAATTGAAAAGGAAAACTTAGTTATAGAGAGATTTGAACTTTCACGAGAAGAAGCAATAAAACTGATGGAAGAACAAAAACAAGAATATAAAATAGAGTTAATAAAAGAATTACCAGAAGGAGAAATAATATCATTTTATAAACAAGGAGAATTTGTAGATTTGTGTAGAGGACCACATTTACCAACAACAGGATGTGTTAGATGTGTAAAATTATTATCTACCTCAGGAGCATATTGGAGAGGGAATGAACATAATAAAATGCTAAAAAGAATTTATGGTATTTCATTTCCAAAACAATCTGAACTAGAAGAATATTTAGCAAAACTAGAAGAAGCAAAACAAAGAGACCATAGAAAAATAGGAAAAGAATTAGAATTATTTATGACACATGAATTAGTAGGATCTGGTCTTCCAATGTATTTGCCAAATGGTGCTACAATAAGAAGAATATTAGAAGGATATATTCAAGACAAAGAAATAGCATTAGGATACAAACATGTATACACTCCATCGCTTGCAAATGTTAAATTATATGAAACAAGTGGACATTGGGCACATTATAAAGAAGATATGTTTCCAGTAATGCAAATGGAAAATGAACAATTAGTATTAAGACCAATGAACTGCCCACATCACATGTTAGTATATAAAAATAGAATGCATTCATATAGAGAATTACCAATTAGAATAGGAGAACTTGCACATGACTTTAGATATGAAGCAAGTGGATCAGTATGTGGACTAGAAAGAGTACGTGAAATGTGCCAAAACGATGCACATCTTTTTGTAAGACCAGATCAAATAAAGCAAGAATTTGGAAATGTTGTAAAACTAATTTTATCAGTATATGAAGATTTTGGATTTAAGGATTATTCATTTAGACTTTCTCTAAGAGACAAAGAAGATAAAGTAAAATATTATGATGATGACGAGATGTGGGATAATGCAGAAAATCAGTTGAGAGAAATATTACAAGAAATTGGGGTTGAATTCTATGAAGCAAAAGGAGAAGCAGCATTTTATGGACCAAAACTAGATGTTCAAATAAAAACAGCATTAGGACATGATGTAACTGTGTCAACATGTCAATTAGACTTTTTATTACCTCAAAAATTTGAACTAGAATATATAGCAGAAGATGGAAAGGAACATAGACCAGTAGTAATTCATAGAGCAATATTTGGGACATTAGATAGATTTATATCATTCTTAATAGAAGAAACAAAAGGAGCACTTCCAGTATGGTTATCACCAGTACAAGTAAAAATATTGCCAATATCAGATGATAACAAAGAATATGCAGAAAATTTCACACAAGAATTAAAATTAGCAGGAATAAGAGCAGAATTAGATGATTCAAACGAAAAAATAGGATATAAAATAAGAAAAGCACAATTAGAGAAGGTACCATATATGTTAGTAATAGGTAAAAAAGAAGAAGAAACAGGAACAGTAGGAGTTCGTTCAAGAGAAAAGGGAGACATTGGAGCAATAAATAAGCAAGAATTTATTTCAAGATTAAAAAAGGATGTGAAGAATAATTAAAAGATATGTGGCAAAAGGTCATAAAAAACTGAATAAATTTGCCATAAAATCTGGAGTCATGGTTTTAACCATGGCTCCAGATTTTGCTATTATAATATTTACACACAAAATGTTTGTATTCCACTAGAATATGGAGCAATATCATATTGCTGAAAAAATACAGTCAAGCAACTAGGTGTAATATAATAACTTTCAGGATTAAAGGTATCTAAAACTAATTCGCAATAATTATCAAAAAAATATTCGGGATTCTCTGCAATCTGTCTATTAATTGATTTAAACACATCTATTAAAAAGTATGGATTATCATTCCAAAAGGCATAGAAAGGAATTTGACAGCAATTTAATAAATCCCAATTTTGAGAAGAACGAATAGTATTACCATGTGCACCACCAGAAAATAGATATTCATCATAATATAAACTAAGCAAATTATCAAAGTTATATGTAACATTAAAATCCGACATAACCTCATAAGTCATTATAGGGTAACCGTGACTTGAATTATAATCATAAAGTTCTTTAGCCTCTGTAAACAATTCATTTTCAGCCTTCCTCTTAAGTTCCAAAGCTATACTTTCATTAAATAAATTAAAACACTCTATACAATTAGTATAATCAGAGAAAACTATTTTAGGATATGATATAGAATACTTAAGAATTAAGGAATCTTTATAAAATAAATTTTTTTCTAATTTAATAGTCTCAATACGATTCATAATAAATCCTTTCAAAAAATTTTATATTGAATAATACTATCATATTCATGATGTATGGGCTTAGGTTACACTATACCACCCCAAAATTGTTACATAAAAATATAAAAACTGTAAACATTTGTAGGGGAAGACATTGCAAAGTGAGAAAAATATAAAAATAGAAATTATAGCATATACTTTACATAACATTGAATTTTCAAATGTAAGAGTTTTGATGAAACAAGTTATGTTTTATGAAGCAAGGGTGGATAGTAGTAATACATCCGCCATTTGAACTATTATTAAAAAAATTGGAAAGTGACAATATAGTCATTTATTTTTTTATTTGGTTGTGTATAATTAAATAAGAGATAAGGTGATATTATGTTAAAAATAATTGTTGGAGTATTAAAAGTAATAGATATACTAATGATACTATATGGAGTATATTATGTAATTATAGGAATATTTGTATTTTTAAAAGAGAAAAAAATAAAGAAAACAAATGCAAAAAATAGATTTGCAATTATAATTCCTGCACGAAATGAAGAAAAAGTAATAGGAATTTTATTAGATAGTTTAAACAAACAAAAATATCCAAAAGAATTATATGATATTTTTGTATTCCCTAATAACTGTAATGACAAAACAAAAGAAATTGCAATAGAAAACAATGCAAAAATAATAGAATTTACAGAAGAAATCAAATCAAAGGGAGAAGCACTAAAATATAGTTTCAAATATCTAAATGATAACTTTGACTTTTATGATGCATTTATAATATTCGATGCAGATAATGTAGTACATCCACGATTCATAGAAAAAATGAATGATGCACTATGTAGTGGATATCAATTAGCACAAGGATATAGAGATAGCAAAAATCCACATGATACATGGATATCTAATTGTTATACATTATATTATATGATACAAAATCACTTTTTCAATAGAGCAAGAATGAATATAGGGCAATCTAGTTTTATTAATGGAACAGGATTTATGATAGCAAAAGAAAGAATATATAAAAAAGGTTATAATCCAAAAAGTATGACCGAAGATATAGAACTTTCTGTTAAATGTGCAATAAATAGTGAGGAAATAGCATTTGTAAGAGAGGCAATAACATATGATGAACAAATAACAACATTAAAAGAATCTTTTAAGCAAAGAATGCGTTGGTCAATAGGAACAAATCAGTGCTTAATAAATTATGCACCTAATTTAATTCAAGGTGGAATAAAGGGAAAGTTAAGCTGTATTGATGCCTTAATATTTTTAATGACACCAACTCTACAAATTGTAAGTAGTCTAGCATTTGCACTACATATTATATTAGCAGTAATATATGGAATTAGTCATGACACATTTTCTTCACTTCTATGTTGTTATTTAACAAGTGTTGCTTTATCAATTTTTGTATTGAAAGCAAATGACAAAAGAATAAAAGACAACTTAAAGGGAATATTAACTTTACCAATATTTATATTAACATGGATACCAGTAAACATAATTGCACCATGGAAAAGAAGTTATAAATGGGAAAGAATAGAGCATAATAAGACTATAAGCATAGACAAAGTATTAGAATACAATGAACAAATAAAAAGTGCGTAGGGGTGCCATTTGAAAAACTTTTACTAGAAGAACAAAAATAATTTGCTTTTTCTTGATATAGTGATATAATAATAACAATAGAAAAAAGATAGGAGTGAAAACATGGAAAAATACAAATGCACAATATGTGGTTATATTTATGATGAAGAAAAGGAAGGCGTAAAATTTAGTGATTTACCAGAGGATTGGGTATGCCCATTATGTGGTGTAGGAAAAGAAATGTTTGAAAAAGTTGAAGATTAATTTGATTATGCAAATAAGTTGATTTTTCAATCTTAGAAAATGTAGGGCGCAATCGGAGGAAAAATCCGAAAACGCCCTAAAATATTAATTTGTATTTAAAGGAGGAATATTTAGTAATGAAGATTACAGAAGATATAATATATATTGGAGCAGATGATAAAACAATAGATTTATTCGAGGGACAATATGTTGTTCCAAATGGAATATCATATAATTCTTATTTGATAAAAGACGAGAAAAATGTAATAATGGATACTGTAGACAAAAGAAAAACTGAGGAATGGTTAAAAAATTTAGAACAAGCATTAGGAAATAAAAAACCATACTATTTGGTAGTTTCACATATGGAACCTGACCATGCTTATAATATAGGCGAAATAGCTAGTAAATATCCAGAAATGAAGATAGTTGGAAATCAAAAGACCTTTGTAATGTTAAAACAATTCTTTAATATACCAAATTTAGAAGAAAGAAAGGTAGAAGTTAAAGAAGGAACAGAAATAAATATAGGAAAACATACTTTGCAATTTTTTATGGCACCAATGGTACACTGGCCAGAAGTAATGGTAACTTATGAAAAAACAGAAAAAATTGTGTTTTCAGCAGATGGTTTCGGGAAATTTGGAACACTTGATGTAGAAGAAGAATGGATAGAAGAAGCAAGAAGATATTATTTTAATATAGTTGGAAAATATGGAGCACCTGTACAAGCATTACTAAAAAAACTATCAACATTAGATGTAAAGATGATTTGCCCATTGCATGGACCAGTATTAAAAGAGAATTTAGGATATTATATAGATAAATATAATACTTGGAGCAGTTATGCTCCAGAAGATTATGGAGTACTTATCGCATATGCTTCTATATATGGTAACACTGCGAATGTAGCAAGAAAATTAGCTGAAATATTAGAAAATAAGGGAGCAAAAAAAGTAGTATTAAAAGACTTAGCAAGAGATGATATGGCATATGTAATAGAAGATGCTTTTAGATATGATAAAATCGTACTTGCAGCTTCAAGCTATAATATGGGAATATTTCCGCCAATGGAACATTTCCTAAATCAATTAAAAGGAAAAAATTATCAAAAACGTAAAATTGGTATAATCGAAAATGGAACTTGGGCACCATCAGCAGGAAAATGTATGAAAGACATAATAAGCAATATGAAAGATATAACAATTTACGAGCCAACTATAACAATAATGTCAACTTTAAATGAAGAAACTAGTATAAAATTAGATGAATTAGCATGTAAAATTTTAGAAAATTGATTAAAACAAAAAAATGTGATAAAATACCCCAAATTAACAAAAGAAAAATTAATTGAGTAAATTTTGGAGGTAAAAACATTGAATGAGCTAATAATATCAGACAAAAGATCACTATCTAATATACAAAAGGCAATAATATATTTCTTTATATACTCATTTTTGGGATGGTCACTTGAAGTTATATTTGCAATGTATGTTGAGCGTAAATTTGTAAATAGAGGATTTCTATTTGGACCAATTTGTCCAATATATGGAATTGGTGCTTTAATATTAATAGGTAGTTTAAGAAATGTGAAAGGAAATAGAATATTAAAATTTATTATAGCAGTTATAGCATTTTCTGTATTTGAGTATATAGCATCATATATATTAGAGATTATATTCAATCAAAGATGGTGGGATTACTCAAATGATATATTAAATTTGCAAGGAAGAATAAGTATATTATACTCGTTAGTATGGGGAATACTTGGAATATTATTTACAGAAAAATTGCATCCATTTGTAAGAAAAAAGATAGAAAAGATATCTTTAGCAATTTCAAAGACAACACAAAGAATAATAGTAAATATTTTAGTAATTTTATTTGTTATTGATGAGTTTTCTTCAATCCTAGCATACTTAAGCTAAAAATAATTATTATGCTTCAACAAAAATGCCCTAGAATGTAGGGATAATAGTAATATTATGTTTGAATAAAACAAATTTATCTCCTAGAAAGGAAAAGATAAAAAATGAAAAGAAAGCAATTCACAATAACTGGAATAAGTATATGGAGAATATTTGCATATTTTGTTATATATAGTTTTATAGGATATATAATAGAAACTTTATATGCCTTTATTTTATATGGAGTAATAGAATCAAGGCAAAGCTTTCTTTATGGACCATTTTGTTCAATTTATGGACTAGGAGCAGTAGTAATGATATGTACATTACAATACTTCGGAAAAGATGTACATACATTATTTATAGGTGGTTTTTTAAGTGGAAGTGTTACAGAATATATTGTAAGTTTTGTTGGAGAAAAATTACTCAATACAAAATGGTGGGATTACTCGGACAAGTTCTTAAATATAAATGGTAGAATATGTTTAATATATTCAATATTTTGGGGATTACTGGGACTGTATCTAATAAAAGTTGTAAATCCTTTAATTGATAAATTAATTAATTGGATAAAAACAAAATGTGGAGCTATTAAACTAAGAAGTGTAGCAACTATACTAACAGTAGCATTAATAATAGATTGTATAATTTCAGGAGTAGCAATAGACTTTTTCTTAACAAGGGTTGCAGTAGAAAATGACTTAGATGTATTAAATAAAGAAAGAAGACTAGAAAAATACAATGAAGTATATGTAGAAAATACTAACTTATCAGAATTTATATATAAAAATTGGGGAAATAATAAGATGATAAGGACATATCCAAATTTAACCATAAAACTAGCAAATGGAGAATTACAACGTATTAGCCAATATTATCCAGACATTCCTCCATATTACATAAAAATAAAAAATAATTAATATTTTACTAATTAGAAATGTTTGAAAAAATAAATCATAGTAAGGGATTAGGTATCAATTGCCCAATTAGAGAAACAATAAATTATAATATATTAGGCAATAGGGAGGTTAAAATGAAAATATTAAAAAGAATAATAATTACAATAATAATTCTAGCAATTTTAGGAGTAGGTGGTATAGCAGGTGTAGCTATAAATGATGGATATAATATGTATAAAGTAGCAATAGAAAAAACCTCTCTAGAAGATAAGGTTGACAGTATAAAATCAATAGAAAACTATACAAAATTAGAAGAAATGCCACAAATTTATAGAGATGCTGTGCTTGCAGTAGAAGATCATAGATTTTATAGACATGGAGGAATAGATATAATATCAATAGGTAGAGCTGTAATAAAAGACATACAAGCAATGAGTTTTGTAGAAGGTGGAAGTACAATAACACAACAAGTTGCTAAAAATACATATTTTACTCAAGAAAAGAAGATTACTAGAAAAATAGCAGAAGTATTTATGGCAAAAGAAATAGAAAAAAAATATTCAAAAGATGAGATATTAGAATTTTACCTAAACACAAGCTACTTTGGAGATGGATATTATACTGTAAAGGAAGCATCAAATGGATACTTTGGAAAAGCACCAATAGATATGACAGAATATGAAAGTATAATGCTTGCAGGAATACCAAATGCACCAAGTGTATACTCGCCAACGAAAAATCCAGAATTATCAAAACAAAGACAGAGACAAGTAGCTAATGCAATGGTAAAGAATGGATATATAGCAAAAGAAGAAATAAATAAAATATTAGAAAACCATTAAATATTTTAAGAATTAATCTTCTAAGGAGTTGCACGAACAGATGTAGGTACGATTATTAATCGATTGGTCTTTAGAAACTAGATATAAATAAAATGTTATTATGCCAAATAATAGTTTATGTACAAAAACTAAAATATTATCATAACATACAATAGGTGAATATAAATGAATATTTTAAAACCATTTAAAGAATTGTATGAAGATGCCAAAAATATTAAAGAAAAAGATCCAGCATCACGAAATATTTTAGAGATAATGATATTATATCCAGGATTTCATATATTAATATTTCATAAAATATCACATTTTTTATATATTCATAAATTATTATTTCTTGCAAGATTAAATTCACAAATAGGAAGATTTTTTACAGGAATTGAAATACACCCTGGAGCAAAAGTTGGAAGAAGGCTTTTTATAGACCATGGAATGGGGATTGTAATTGGAGAAACTGCAACAATAGGAAATGACTGCACAATGTATCATAATGTAACACTAGGAGGAACGGGAAAAGATAAATATAAAAGGCATCCTGATATAGGAAATAATGTAATGATTGGTGCTGGTGCAAAAGTACTAGGACCTATAAAAATAGGTAATAATGTAAAAATTGGAGCAAATAGCACAGTTGTTAAAAATATACCAGAAAATGTAACAGTAATAGAATGTAACAAAATAATAAAGAAATATTAAAATAAACAAAAAGATGAGCTTACAATATTGTAGTTCATCTTTTTTATTATAAATATATTTTACAAAATCCACTAATAACTATTCCAAAATATATTGATATATGATATACTGGATAAGCAAAAAAGCTCATAGAAAGGGATGAGTAAAGTAATGAAAATACTATTTATGGGAACACCAGATTTTGCAGAAGAATCATTAGAAGAATTATATAATTCAAATCATGAAATTATTGGTGTTGTAACAAAACCAGATAGACCAAAAGGTAGAGGAATGAAAACGACACGGGAGTCCTGTAAAGGAGTTTGCTGTATCTAAAAATATAAAAGTATACCAACCAGAAAGATTAAAAGAGAACGAAGAATTTATAAGTGAAATAAAAGAATTAAATCCAGAAATTATATGTGTTGTTGCTTATGGAAAAATATTACCAAAAGAAATATTGAATATTCCAAAATATGGGTGTATAAACCTTCATGGTTCAATATTACCTAAATATAGAGGAGCAGCCCCTATCCAATGGGCTGTTTTAAATGGTGATAAAACTACAGGAGTAACTACAATTTATATGAATGAAAAAATGGACGAAGGAGATATGATCTTAAAAGAAGAAATAGAAATAGGAGAATATGAAACAACAGGAGAATTATGGAATAGACTATCAAGTATAGGGGCAGAATTATTATTAAAAACTGTAAATGAGATTGAAAAAGGAACAGCCCCGAGAATGCCACAAGGAGAAAATTATAGTATTGCCCCAATGTTAAATAAGGAAATGTCAAAAATAAACTGGAATGTAGAAGCAGAAAAAATAAAAAATTTAGTATGTGGCTTAAATCCTATAATGGGAGCATATACTATGTATGAAGAAAAAAAAATAAAAATATGGAAAATAGAAATATTAGAAGAGTTTTCTAATGAAGAACCAGGATATATTATAGAAGCAGATGACAAAAAAGGATTAAAAATAATGACACAAGATAAAGCAATTCTAGTTAAAGAAATACAAGGAGAAAATGCAAAAAGGATGTCAATAAATGATTTCCTAAGAGGAAATAAAATAGAAGTTGGTAAAATTTTTAAATAAATTGATTTATGTATTCGAAAGGAAGGATATAAAAATGAAATATTTTGGAACTGATGGTATAAGAAGAATTGCAAATACAGAACTTACGCCAGAGTTCGTATATACCATATCAAAAGCTGGAGCATATGTATTAACAAAAAATGTTAAAGAAGGGGTAAAACCAAGAATTATTATAGGTAGAGATACAAGAATTTCAGGAACATTAATAGAAAGTGCAATGATAGCAGGTTTTTTAAGTAGTGGAGCAAATGTTGAACTAATAGGAGTAGCACCTACACCAGCAATTGCATATCTAACAAAAGAAACAAATGCAGATATGAGTGTAGTAATTTCAGCATCACATAACACATTTGAATATAATGGAATTAAGTTTTTTAGTAATAAAGGGACAAAAATCCCTGATAATATAGAAGAGGAAATTGAAGAGACCATAGATAGTGGAATTGCATTAAATAAACAAATAAACAGTCAAGATATAGGAACAGCATCTGTTAAAGAAGACCTAGTTGATGATTATTTTAAATTTGTAGTGAATATTTTTAAAGATGATATACAAAAATATAATATAGAAGATTTTATAGTAGGAATTGATACTGCTAATGGTGCAACATATAAAATTGCAGAAAAAATATTTAAAGAACTAGGAATAAAATATAAAATAATAAATAATAATCCAGATGGAATAAATATAAATAAAAACTGTGGTTCAACACACTTAGAACAATTAAAACAATATGTATTAGAAAATAAATTAAGCATGGGAATTGCTTATGATGGAGATGGAGACCGATGTTTAACTATAAATGAAAGAGGAGAAGAAGTAAATGGAGATATTATCTTAGCAATCATTGCAGACTATATGAAGAAAAATAATATGTTAGAAAAAAATAAACTTGTTGCAACTGTTATGAGTAATATTGGATTAAACAAATATGCAAATAATAATAATTTAGAGTTAGTTCAAACAAAAGTTGGAGACAGATATGTTTTAGAAGAAATGTTAAAAAATGGTGGTAACTTAGGAGGGGAACAATCAGGACATATTATTCTTTCAGACTTTAACTTAACAGGAGATGGAATTGTAACATCACTAATGATTATAAAAATATTATTAGAAGCTAGAAAGTCTTTTTCAGATGTATGCAAAATAATGACAATATATCCACAAACTCTAATCAATGTAAAAGTAAAAGAATTTGATATGAATAAATATCCTGAAATAGGAGAAATAATTTCAAAAACAGAGAAGGAGTTAGAAGGAGAAGGAAGAGTATTAATAAGAAAATCAGGGACAGAGCCTTTGTTTAGAGTAATGTTAGAAGGAAAAGATAAAAATTACATAGACAAAGCAGCTAAAGATATTGCAAATATTATACAAGAAAAAATGGGATAGAAAGGAAAAAAATAATGGAAGAAAGAAAAAAATTTTATATAACAACACCTATATATTATCCGAGTGGTAAATTTCATATAGGAACAGCATATACAACAACACTCGCAGACACCATTAAAAGATATAAAGAACTAAGAGGATATGATGTAAGGCTATTAACAGGGCTAGATGAGCATGGTCAAAAAATTGAGGAAGTAGCAAAAAAAGAAGGAAAAACACCACAAGAACATGTAGATAAAATGGCAGATGATGCAAAAAGGCTATGGGCTAAAATGGATATTAAATATGATGATTTTATACGTACCACTGAAAAGAGACATTCTAAAATAGTAGAAGAAATTTTTGATAGATTAATGGAGCAAGGTGATATATATAAAGGGGAATATGAAGGCTGGTATTGTATGCCTTGTGAGACATATTTTACAGAAACTCAATTAAATGATGGAAAATGCCCTGAATGTGGACGTGAAGTTAAGAAAATGAAAGAAGAATCATATTTCTTTAATATGAAAAAATACACAGACAGGTTAATTAAATTTTATAATGAGAATCCAGACTTTATACAACCAGAATCAAGAAAAAACGAACTATTTAATAATTTCCTAAAACCAGGACTTGAAGACTTATGTGTAACTAGGACAACTTTTGATTGGGGAATTAAAGTAAGAAAAGATTCAAAACATATAATATATGTATGGTTAGACGCTTTAACGAACTATATTACAGCATTAGGATATTTATCAGATGATGATACCCTATTAAAGAAATACTGGCCTGCTGATTTACAAATTGTTGGAAAAGATATTATAAGATTTCATGGAATATATTGGCCAATATTCCTAATGGCTTTAGATTTACCACTTCCAAAGAAGATTTATGCACATGGATTTATCATGATGAAAGACGGTAAAATGTCGAAATCAAAAGGAAATGTTGTCTATCCAGAAATGTTAATAGATAGATATGGACTAGATGCTTTTAAATATTTCTTATTAAGAGAATTCACATTTGGTCAAGATGCAGTATTTTCTCCAGAAGGATTTATCGAAAGATTTAACTTTGATTTATGTAATGACTTAGGAAATCTTTTAAACAGAACAATAGGAATGATAAATAAATATTTTGATGGAATAATACAAACAAATTTAAGTGCAAAAACAGAAGTTGATGATGAATTAGAAAAATTCACAGCTGAGAAGATACAATCAGTAGAAGAATGTATGGATAGTTATCATATTAGTAATGCCTTGGAAAATATTTGGAGCATAATATCTAGAACAAATAAATATATAGACGAAACTGCACCATGGGTACTTGCAAAAAATGAAGAAAAGGAAAAACTAGCTTCTGTAATGTATCATTTAAGTGAAAATTTAAGAAAGATAGCTATAATGATATTGCCTATTATGAATAATACTGGTAAAGAGATATTAAGACAATTAGGAATAAAAGAAAAAGAATTGCATGAATGGGAAAGCATAAAAAGTGGACTTAAAATAAAAGATAGAACGAAGGTGATTGAAAAAGGAGAGCCATTATTCATGAGATTGGATATGGAGGAAGAGACCCAATATATCAAATCTCAAATGTAAGTTCGAAGATAATGGACATTTGGCGTTGTTAAACTTCAATTGAAATGAAATAGAAAAGGAGCAAAATATGAAAGATACAATAATAATAGTAGAAGGACCACAAGGAACAGGAAAAACTACAGTAACAAATTATTTAAGAGAAAAAATGAGTGCAACAGATTTATATAGACTATCAGGAATAAAAGATAAAACAGAGACTGGAAAAGAAAAAATTAAAATTAAATATGAGAAATTATTAGATTACATTGAAAATTGTAAAGATATAAATATGATATTTGATAGAAACTTTTTTTCAAATGAAGTATATGCCAGATTAGGATACCAAAAATACAATTTTGCTGATGTATATAAATATTTATTAAACAGATTAGATAATATCGATGCTGATATATATCTTGTGATATTGTATTTAGAGGATGAAGCGGAATTTAAAAATAGACTAAAAAGAGATAAACACGAATATCAAAAATTTGAGGTTGAAAGTAGTATACTTCAACAAAGAGAATACTTAAAACTTGCATATGAAGTAGAAAAACAAGCAAAAAATATAAAAGTTATAAGACTTAATACAGATAATGATGGAAAATTTGAAGAAAGAATGGAAAAATATTTTGGAGAATTATTTTCAGAATAGAAAGGAAATAAAAATGTCAAGAATAGGCTTCTATGGAGGAAGCTTCAATCCACCAACAAAAGCACATATTGAACTAGCAAAAAAAGTTATAAAAGAATGTAATTTAGACAAAGTAATATTTGTACCAGTAGGCGATTTATATCAAAAAGAAGGAATGGCAAAAGGGATACATAGATATAATATGTTAGAAATAGCATCTATTAGAGAAGATAATCTTCAAGTATCAGATATAGAAATAAGGGAAACTAAAAACTATAAGACAATAGAAATATTTGAAATATTAAAAAATCAATATAAAAAAGAAGAGATTTACTTTATAATGGGAGCAGATAATTTAGAAAAGTTACCATTTTGGTATGAAAGTAATATATTAGTTAGTAATTACAATTATATAATATTAGATAGAGGTTTAACAGAAACAAAAGATATAATAGAAAATAATGAACTATTAAAGAGAAATAAGAAAAGATTTACAATAATCAACAATGTAGAGTTTTACGACTGTTCTTCAACTACAATTAGAGAACAGATAAAAAAAGGAGAAAATCCAGACAATTTAGATGATGGAGTATATAATTACATAAGAGAAAATAATATTTATTCTACTAAAATTTAGAAAATGAAATATTAAGACTATGATAAATTTTATTAGCAAGAAAGGATACACATTATGAAAAGAATAAATAACTTTGTCTTATGGATGTTTTTTATAATATATGAAGAAATAATTTTCTCCATAACTATATTTAATTCAGTAAAATCATTAGGATATATAATTTTATTCAGTACAATGTTTGCTGTCATTTTAAATTTATTAACAAATATAAAAAGAAAAGTAAGTATAATTCTTAGTTATATATTTATGACAATTATTATAGGAATTTTTGTAGCACAATTCATATATTACAATATTTATCAAGCAATAATATCATTCTATTCAGCCACAAATGGAGCGGGACAAATATTACAATTTTCCACAACAATATTAGAAACTGCCATAAAGGGATGGTATATAATGATATTATTTGTATTACCTATTATAGGCTTAGTAATATTACATAAAAAAAACAAAATTCAATTTGAAAATTTAAAACTACAACAAAAGCTGATTACAATAATAATAGGTTTAATAGCACAAATAATAGCATTAATATGTATAATAAGTACAAATACTGATGAACTATATTCAGATAGAAATTTGTACTATAATGTAAATGCTCCAACAATTTCTGCTAATAAATTTGGAATTTTAACAACTATGAAATTAGACCTAAAAAGATTATTATTTGGATTTCAAGAAAAAAACACTCTAGTAACAGGTAAGCAAACCTTAGTAAAACAAGAAAATATGGATAGAGAAATAGAATATAATTTGTTAGATATTGATTGGAATAATTTAATAAATAATGAAACTAATCCAACTATAAATAGTATTTATGAATATATATCAAAACAAGAACCAAGTAAAAAGAATGGATATACAGGAATGTTTGCAGGGAAAAACCTAATAGTATTTGTAGCAGAATCATTTACAGATTTAGCTATTAATGAGGAATTAACACCAACATTATATAAACTATATTCAGAGGGATTTCAATTTGATAATTTATATACACCTTTATTTCCTGTTAGTACAGCAGATGGAGAATATATGACAGATACATCATTATTACCAGAAGAAGGAACATGGAGTTTAGAAAAAGTAGAAGAAAATTATATGCCATATTCCTATGCTAATGTATTTGAAAAATTAGGATATTCATCACAAGCATATCATAATCATACAGCAACATATTATAATAGGCACAAATACCTAAAAGGTATGGGATATAATTCATATTTAGCAAAAGGAAATGGACTAGAAAAGAGAATGGACCTTAATAACTGGCCAAGTAGTGATTTAAGTATGATAGATGTAACTACAAATGACTATCTAAAAGAAGGGGAAGGAAAATTTTTAACATATTATATGACAGTAAGTGGGCATTTGCAATATACACCTAGCGGAAATAAAATAGTAGAACAGAATTGGAACTATGTAGAAAACTTAGATTATTCAGAAAAAGCTAAAGGATATTTAGCAGCACAAATAGAATTAGATAGGGCAGTAGAATTACTAATAAAAAGATTAGAAGAAGCAGGAGAATTAGAAAATACTGTAATACTAATTAGTGGAGACCATTATCCTTATGGACTAACACTTGATGAAGTAAATGAATTATCAAAAATAAAAAGAGATGATACTTTTGAAAAACATCATTCAACAGCATTAATTTGGAATAGTGAAATGAAAGAACCAATTAAGGTAGAGAAAATTAGTAGTAGTTTAGACTTACTACCAACAATGTTAAACTTATTTGGTATAGAATTTGACTCTAGATTATTAATGGGAAGAGATATTTTATCAGATAGTAACTCTTTAGTTATATATTCAAATAGAAGTTTCATAACAAAATATGGAAAATACGAAGCATTAACAAATAAATTTGAACTTTTTCAAGGGATAAACGAAGAATTTGATATAGATACATATGTAAAAAATATAACTAATACAATTTACAATAAATATCAAATATCAAAATTAATATTAGAAAACGACTTTTATAGAGAACTCTGGACATCACTAAAGTGGGGAATGGATTAATAAAAAATAACAAGATTAAAATTGTATCCATAGCCCAGAGTTTTTTAATTCATTTACTTTTGTCATATGTTCATCATAAGTTCTTGTAAAATATACTTTTCCATTTTTATCCGCTACAAAATAGATATAATTATTTTCATTTGGATTAATTGCTGCTTCTATTGATGCTATACTTACCATTGATATTGGTCCAACAGGTAATTTTCCTGTCATGTTTGGACCACGAGTATTATATGGGTTGTATTTATTAATATCTGATAAATATAAGTCTCTGCTTCCCATTTCTATCTTAAATGCATAATATGTCGTTACATCACTTTGGATAGACATATTTTCTTTTAATCTATTATATATTACACCAGCAATGTCTTTTCTATCTGCATCAAATACTGCTTCATTTTCAATTATTGCAGCAGTAGATAAAATTTCATGTACAGAATATTTTGATTTTTCTATATCATTTTTATATACACTTAGCTTTTTATCCATTTGATTTAATAGTTTTTCAAATATTTTTTCCACTTTTATATCTTTATTTTCAAATTCATATGTGTCTGGAAATAAATAGCCTTCTAAAGGATAGTAAATATTTTCATTTTTGATTTCATCTGTTAAAAACCAATATTTTTCAATTAAAGAATCTATATATTCTTTGTTCTCTAATAAAGAATACACATCTTCTTCAGTATTATTTGTAGTTTCTGCAATTTTTTTTGAAATCCATCTCATATTCTTGCCTTCTACAAAAGTTATTGATATAGAATCTTTCCCATTAACTTTTCCTGTTTGTAAAATTTCTACAATTTCTTTTGTAGACAGGTTTTTTGTCAAGTTATATATACCTGCTTGAAAATTATTTATATTATTTAATTTTACATATATTTTAAAGGCTAATTCATTTTTTATTATTCCTTCAGTCTTTAATTTTTTTGCGATAGTAGATGAACTTGAACCCATTGGTATTTCTATATTATATGATGCAATATCATATTTATCTACTGGCATTATATTAAAAATATACCAAGTATATATTGAAAATATAACCATTATAATTAATGCTACTACTATTATTATTATTTTTTTTGCCATTTATATATTCATTCCTTCCTCAAAACACAAATTTCTTTTGGAGCTTGCAACGGGAATTGAACCCGTGACCTCAGCCTTACCAAGGCTGCACTCTACCTACTGAGCTATGCAAGCATATAAATGTATAGAGGATATTAAAAAATTTCCTCTACGCTTACAATATTTTTTATTGCTTTTTTTCTTATTCTTTGAATAGCATTATCAACAGACTTTGCTTGAGTATCTAATTTTATAGCAATTTGTTCATAAGTTTCTCCATTAATAAATCCATTTAACACTTGTTTTTCAAATTCACTAAGTGATTTATCTATGGTATTTTCAATATTTTTATAATATTCTTTTTTAGTTAATGTTTCTAGGGGATCTTCAATAAGATTTGAATTAAATATGTCTATTAAATCTTTTCCATCTTCATCTTGATCTCCTGAAGGAGAGTTTAATGATAAATAGCCATTTAAAGGCATATGTTTTTGTCTATTTGATGTTTTAATAGCTGTTATCATTTGTCGTTCAACACACATATTGGCAAAAGATTTAAATGAAGATTGTTTATCACATTCAAAATTTTGGATAGCCTTATATAATCCAATCATTCCTTCTTGAATCATATCCTCTTTCTCTGCACCAATAATAAAATATTTACCAACTTTCATGTTAACTAGTTCTTTATATTTATCTAATAAAAACTCTAAAGCTTTATTATCATTATCCTGTTTTATGAGTTTAACTATTTCTTCATCACTTCTATTTTTTAGACTATTAATATCTGTAAATAGGAAATTTGTTGTACTATCCATATGTTTTCCTCCTGCTGTTATCTTATAAAAATATTATATTAGTAAAAGTATTTAGTGTCAATAGATTTACGACAAATTTATTAAAATTGAGAGCGAAAAGGTAAGTTTACAATTAATGTAGGCAAAATATAAAATATTTGTCAACATATTTTTTATAACCAGGAATAAATATGAGTTAAATTTTTTGTGGCAAAATTAAATAAAAAAATAAGATTAGCCAGTCACAAATACCTTGTGTATAAATTTGGTTGTAAGTATCAAAAAATACATGTTGTATTTTTATGTTTGAAATATTTTAACAAAATAAACAGTGAGTTTCAAGGATTTAGAAGAAATTGCTTATAAAATTGCACGTGAATTTCCAAATGAAATATTAAGAAATATGTTAGAAGAATATATAAAAAGATAATGGATACAAGTAATCAGACATAAAGGGAAGAAACAATAGTAAAAGCAAAAACAGGAGTAGTAGAATATAAATAAAAAAAGATGAAACAAATAAAAGTATATATTTAACAGACAAACTATTAAATATAAAAGAAATGGTGAGGATTTTAGGGGGATAATAGATTTAGTAGTACAGAATATTTCCTAAGTATCATATAGAGTATGTGATGAAATGATTAGTAATATAACAGGAATATCAATTAGTGAGTAGCAGTATGGAATATAGTATAAAAACTAGGAAAAGAAAAAAAACAATAT
This sequence comes from uncultured Clostridium sp., assembly GCA_948471115.1. Taxonomy (GTDB): domain Bacteria; phylum Bacillota; class Clostridia; order TANB77; family CAG-508; genus CAKPSH01. The sequence continues at coordinate 792 of CAOKRJ010000011.1, read as the reverse complement.
GCAAGAGAAAAAGTTGAAGTCCATCGAGAAGATAAGCTAAAAGCAGGAGAAAAAGAAACACCAATAATATATCAAGAAGCAGATGGAATAATGATATATGCACAAGGAAAAGACAGGAAAAAGCAAATAGAGAGATATCAAAAGGAACATCCAAATGAAGAAGTACCAACGGGGATAGAATATAGAAATATGGGAGCACAAAAAAAGTCAAATATTTAGTAAGTTAAAGAAAAAATTTTGTAGTGAAAGAAAAGCATTTGGAATACATGAGGCAAATGCATTAAGCAAGGTATGTGTATTAAGTGAAAAAAATTAGCTTAGAAGGATTAGAAAATCCAATACCAATAGACACAAGTGTAGAAGAATAGATAAAGGCAATAGAAGAAAAAGTAAAATCAAATAAAAAACGTCATTATGCAAAAGAAAAAGAAGGAATAAAAAAATTTTAAAAAGGGATTGACAAGATATTATAAAAATAGTATAATAAATTTTGTCAGTTAAAGATACACATAAAAAGATTATAACTTATAATATGCAGATGTGGCGAAACTGGCAGACGCACAGGACTTAAAATCCTGCGGACTAATCCTCCGTGCCGGTTCGATTCCGGCCATCTGCACCAAAAATTAAAACCTTGTAAATGTTGTATAACAACTATTTGCAAGGTTTTTTATTGCAAAAATAATGCAATAGTAATGCAGTAGACTTTCTACTTTATTTTTTGTAATTCTTGATTCGAGAGTATAGAAAAAGTTGTGTAAATAAAACCTTCCGTGATAAAATATAAAAATA